>CAINVI010000067.1 GCA_903854075.1 Candidatus Pollutiaquabacter sp.
ACCATCACCATGAATACCCAACATTGGTCCATACGGTCGATTCAATTGCCCTTGCGTTACACCTGGAAGATTTCCAGAAACGCAACCGATGAAAAGATCAACCTGCTGGTGCGTATCACGGAGCACGGCAAGAGCGGCGAAGGAGAAGCCGCGCCCAACGTTCGCTATGGTGAATCACCGGCAATCTTGCTGGAGCAGTTTGAAACCTTCCGCCGTTATGTTCAGGCGCCGATTCGAACCATTGAGGAGCTTTTACATACTTTTGAAGCGCTTCAGCTGTCCTACGCGCTGCGCTTTGCCATCGAATCCGCCTGGTTTCACCTCCATGCAGGAAATTCAAGAACAACCCTTCAACGGGAACTGAACATCCCTTTCCGGAATGCTGTACCGACCTCATATACTATTCCGATCATGGATCCGGGCGCAGTGGAAGATTTCTATCGCGAACAACAATTGCAGCGATTTCCATTCATCAAGCTCAAGATTAATGCAGAATCGGCCGACGATCTGACGCGCGTAACCGCAGCTGTGTGCCAACAACCATTAATGCTTGATGCCAACGAAGCCTTCACGGATGTCGAAAACTGTATACGGTTCCTGGAACGCATCCGAAAATTACCGCTCGAACTGGTCGAACAACCACTCCCTTCGCGACTGGTTGACGAAGCCAGCTACATGAAGAAGTTTAGTCCATTCCCGCTTTTTGCCGATGAGGCCATTACACACGAAGCAGACTTCGGTCAATTGAAACAGTGTTTTGACGGGATCAATATGAAATTGATGAAGACCGGCAGCTACAGCAACGGGCTGCGTATACTTCGCGAAGCGAAAGCGGCGGGGATGCGCACCATGATCGGTTGCATGGTAGAAACAACACTCGGCATCTCTTCGGCGTTGAATCTTTCCGGACTTGCCGATTATGTGGACCTGGACAGCTTTTTACTGCTAAAAGACGAACCCTTTGTCCTGGTAAAAGAACAAAACGGCATCCTGTATTTCAAAGATGCCGATAAACTCTGTACATAATTGCTGTGATGGCCCAAAGCGAGCCGCGAGGAGCGATTAGTGCAACCCCAACTCCTTTTTTTGCTCGGCACTGATTGGAGATGGCGAATCGATCATCACATCGCGACCGGAATTGTTTTTCGGGAACGCGATATAATCACGAATCGAGTCTGCGCCACCGAACAACGAACATAACCGATCGAAGCCAAATGCAATACCACCGTGAGGAGGTGCGCCGAATTCAAAAGCATTCATCAGAAAACCAAACTGTGCCTGTGCTTCATCGGCAGAAAAACCGAGCAAGCTGAACATCTGCTGCTGTACGGTCTTATCGTGAATACGAATTGAACCTCCGCCCACTTCCACACCATTAATGACCATATCGTAGGCATTGGCACGCACTTTACCCGGATCATTTTCGAGCAAGTTGAAGTCTTCGGGCTTCGGAGAAGTGAACGGATGATGCATCGCATGCCAGCGAGCAGTTTCTTCACTCCATTCCAGCAATGGAAAATCCACCACCCATAAACAGTTGAACGTATTCTTGTCCCGCAATCCAAGGCGATCACCCATTTCCAAACGAAGTTCGCTCATCGCTTTCCGGGTTTTGCCTTCATTGCCGGCCAGTATAAGAACCAGATCGCCGGGAGCGGCATCACAATGTGACATCCATTTAGCCAACTCCTCCGGACCATAGAATTTATCGACGGAGGATTTCATAGAGCCGTCGGATCCGTAGCGTGCATACACCAGCCCGGTCATGCCGAGCTGCGGCCGCTTCACCCATTCGGTCAATTCATCGAGTTGTTTGCGGGTATACTCCGCAGCTCCTTTCACACTAATAGCGACTACCAGTTCGGCATCATCGAAGACTTTAAAATCTTTTCCTTTCACCAGCGGACCAAGATCTTTCAGCTGCATACCAAAACGAATGTCCGGCTTGTCGTTACCGTAGTGCTCCATGGCATCAGCGTAGGTCATGCGCGGCAGTGTGCCGATATCGACTCCTTTGACGTCCTGAAACAATTGACGAATCATGCCTTCAAACGTATTCAGAATATCCTCCTGCGTCACGAAGCTCATCTCACAATCGATCTGCGTGAATTCCGGCTGACGGTCGGCACGTAAATCTTCGTCTCGAAAACACTTTACAATCTGGTAGTACTTATCCATGCCGGCTACCATCAGTAGTTGTTTGAAAGTCTGCGGAGACTGCGGCAACGCATAGAATTCACCCTGATTCATACGTGATGGCACGACGAAATCACGCGCTCCTTCCGGCGTCGATTTGATCAATACCGGTGTTTCCACTTCCACGAAACCTTCCCGGGTGAGATAATTCCTGGCAGCCGCTGCAACGCGTGCACGCAATAAAAGTGCTTCACGCACGGGCGCACGACGGATGTCCAGGTAGCGGTACTTCATGCGCAAATCATCGCCGCCGTCGGTATTCTCCTCGATCGTGAATGGCGGAAGCGCAGCTTCGTTCAAAACAACAAAAGAGCTGACGAGGATTTCTATATCGCCGGTTGAAAGTTTAGCGTTCTTGCTGCTACGTTCTGCAACAACACCCTCCACCTGAAGCACGTATTCGCGACCAAGCTTTCGGGCCGCCTCGCACAGGTGGGGCAATGTTTCCATATTAAATACCAACTGTGTGATGCCGTAACGATCGCGCAGATCGACAAAGGTCATTCCGCCGAGATCTCGGGAACGCTGCAACCAGCCGCATAAAGTCACTTTCTTATCGACGTCGCGCAAGGACAGCTCACCACAGGTATGGGTACGTAACATGGAATTCGTTTTAGCACTGCAAAAGTAGGAAAGTTGAGGGAAAAGCGGGGTTACAGGAATGAAAAAGAGCAGTATCCGGCAGATACTGCTCTTAGGACCGTCTTACGGGACAGCCAATATTGGCGATGCTGATTACCCGAAAATTAGGCCAACCACCCATCCGGTGGCCAGTGTAAGAATCAATAGGGCGAATAGCAATTTACGTTCTGACATGACTTTGCTTATTTACACGTTGTTGTTACGCACCAAATGGTTAGGCGGTTTCATTTTCAAGAGTAATTTTGCAACGGCAAGATACCGCTATGGAAACCTTCACCCTCTCTCACGAACACTTCATGCGCGAAGCGCTGAAAGAAGCAAGAAAAGCATTTGAGCTGGACGAGGTTCCTGTGGGAGCCGTGATTGTCTGTGAGAACCGTATCATCGCCCGAGGACACAATCTGACGGAACGACTTAACGACCCGACCGCACATGCCGAAATGCAAGCCTTTACAGCGGCCACGAATTTCATCGGAGGAAAATACCTGGACCAATGCACGCTTTATGTAACTGTTGAACCGTGTGTCATGTGCGCCGGTGCTTCATACTGGGCCCAAATCGGCGCTATCGTTTTCGGCGCCCGTGATGATAAGAAGGGCTTTTCTACGGTATCAAAAAAAATTCTTCATCCGCGCTCTGCCCTAACAGGAGGCGTATTAGAAGAAGAATGCAGTATGCTGATGAAAGATTTTTTCCGTGGTAAGCGGAAAGGCTGAATCAGATGTTGATGGCATCCAGCACCGATTTATTCATCGGTTTATTCAAGAACTTGTACACGTACGGATTCTGATTGGCACGGTTGAGATCCTTGAAACTTTCTGTCGTGGAAAGCATGACGACCTTGCAGTATTTGCGAACGGCTTCCGGCTGACGAGCGAATTCCTCGAGGAATCCAAAACCGTCCATTCCCGGCATCATGATATCCAGAAAAATAATACGGGGCAATTGATCCGGATTGGCAGCACGTTTTTTCAAGTCTTCCAGCGCATTTACGGCAGAAGAATGAACGATAATCTCCCCGGCGAATTGCTCGGTCTCAATCAGTTTCTTGTTGATGAAATTATCCAATTCATTATCGTCGATCAGCATGATGACGGGGAACCGAAAATTGCTCATAATGCGCGCTTGTTTGCTACTGCTTCTAAAGTCCGAAGTTAGTATTTCTATATCGAACAGAAAAAGAAATTTAAACAGGCAAATCCGGAGGTCCTCATACGGAAAAAGCCGCCCTTTCGGTGCGGCTTTTCCTGTGGTGTGATCATGTCAGCGTACCAGTGTAACTGAACCTGTGCGAGACCTTCGTCCGAAATCCTTCGTGAAGACCTGATATACATAGGTGCCTTCTTGCACCGGCTGACCTTTGTAACTGCCGTCCCATTGCTTGACGGGATCCGAGGATTCGAAAATCACTTCGCCCCAGCGGTCGTAGACCAGGAGCTGAAAATCCTGAATTCCCTCTCCTTTCACGCCAAACGCATCGTTCATTCCATCACCGTTCGGGGTGAATGCATTGGGAATATAGAGGCGTAACGGCGGAATAACCTCCGCATGGTTGGATTGACTGACTACAGCATTATCGCCGCGCTTGTACGCGGTGACGCGGTAGGTCTTGTTGTCGAGCACATGCTGTGCGGCGACCTGTTCGGCACCATAGCTCCAAACAGTAAGTAGTGTAATTAATAGGGTGAGTGTGTGTTTCATTTACTTGTCATTAACCGACATAAGCAAACTAGCACCGAACACACTTTCCCGTGGAGGGAAAATGGCCCTCATCTTGGTGGTGTAAGGAATTGAACTTTTTATGCGAATTCCTGTTTAAGAATTTGGAATAGAGCGTAAAAAAGGCGTTTCTGATTCTTCGCTGCTATCCCTCGGCCATTTATTCGTATTTTTACCACATAAAAAACAACCACTATTATGCCTTATCCTGAATACATCTGCACCCCGATGCGACAAGACCTTACTTCCATAGGGTTCGAAGAACTTAAAACACCGGAAGATGTGGATCATAAAATCACTGCTTCCAACGGTACTTCACTTTTAGTAATTAACTCCGTTTGCGGATGTGCCGCCGGCAGCGCCCGTCCGGGTGTCAAGTTGGCTCTTCAAAACGGAAAGAAGCCTGCGCATCTTTTCACGGTCTTCGCCGGCCAGGATCTGGAGGCCACTTCGCAGGCGCGTAAGTACACGCTACCTTTTCCGCCATCCTCTCCGGCAATTGCGTTGTTCAAAGACGGTAAGCTGGTGCATTTCGTAGAACGTCATCACATCGAAGGCCGCAGCGCTGATATGATTGCTGAAAATCTGAAAATGGCTTTCGAAGAATATTGCTGATTACTCGTTGAAAAGCACGTTGAACTGTTGCGGGCTATACCGGCGATAATCGCTTGGTATAGCCCGCAATTTTTTTAGTCGGTGCTAGACTTAATTATTCTTCGTCCGTCGAAGATGTTCTAAACCAAGAAGGATAACGCTCGCGCAACGGACGATCGATGATTTCATACACCCGTTGTTTTAGTGTGTCAATATCCTCCAGTGTCATACCGGTGGTTTCGATAGGTGGATGAACAATGATGCGCGCACGACCGGGCTGTCCGACCCGATGTTCGAAATCATCGGGCAGTAAAATCCAATTATTCATAAAGGTCACCGGCACAATCGGAACCTGCTTTTCAATAGCCAACAGAAACGGTCCGTTCTTGAAGCGACCCATCTTCGGACCATGGTGGTGTATTGTTCCTTCCGGAAACAGCGCGACACTGATTCCTTTTTCTATATCTGTACCGGCACGCAACAATGCACGGTGCGCATCCACTCTGCTAGTACGGTTAACCGGTATATTCATTTTCTCAAAGAACTTCCGGAACAACGGCACCTTCATCAATTCCGCCTTTCCCATGGTGTGGAAATAGACCGGGATACTTAAATAAATAAGCATGATGTCAAGGTACGACGTATGGTTGGGACAAATAACATACGCCTGATTGGGCTTAAACTGCATTCTACGATCCACAGTATAAAAAATGCCTACCGGGAAAAGGATGAACCGCGCCCACACCTTTTTAAGCCAAAAAACGTACGGGAACCACTTTTCACGCGATAAAAACACATAAAAAGCGGGAAAAAAGAGAAAAAAGGTCAATACCGCATTAATGAAAAACAAGGATCGCCAGATCCATTGGAACGGAAAAACGAGGTATTGGAGCAGTTTTTTCACTTCGGATTGCAATAATGCTCAAAAAAAAGGAAACAGTGGCGAAGAGTTAAAAGTACCTCCAAAAAGGGTAAAAAAACGTATTTTGAGATAATTTGCTGATTGTAAGCAGATTTGCTTTCGCCCAACGACTTAAAATTGGGTTTTATCGAAGAAATTCGTACATTTGTGCCCCCTTAAAATTACAGGACTCAAAACGATGGGAAGGTCAAGGGACTACGTAATCGAATTCGGGGCATTGCCTCTGGGTGAGCACGAATTCGAGTTCGAAGTAGACGATACGTTCTTTCAACAGTTTGAAAATTCCATCCTTCAACACGGAACGATGGATGTACTGGTGGTCATGGAGAAGAAATCCAACATGTTGTTGCTGGATTTCACGCTGCAAGGCGAAGTCACGGTAACGTGCGACCGGTGTCTGGACGACATGATGTTGGAGCTGGAAGGTTACACGGAACTGATCGTCAAGCTCGGTGATCGTGCAGAGGAAGAAGCCGAAGATGTCATTATGATACCATCGACCGAACACCAACTGGATCTGGCACAGTACATCTACGAATACATCACCGTGATGATTCCGATGCGCAATGTTCATCCGGACGACGACGACGGTAAAACCACCTGCAATCCTGAGATCCTCCGTGAAATAGAAAAACATCAGCACTCCGAAGCTGCCGGAGAAACCGATCCACGGTGGGAGATGCTGAAAAAGATTAATCTGAACTAAACGAAAAACAATAAGTAATAGCAATACGCCATGCCAAATCCTAAACACCGACACTCCAAATCACGCCGAGATAAGCGTCGTACACACTGGAAAGCTGAAGTTCCTACGGTTGCCGTTGATCCTACCACCGGCCAGCCACACCTTTTTCACCGCGCTCATTGGTACGAGGGAAAACTCTACTACAAGGGCCGTGTGATCATGGAAAAAGAAGAGTCGCTCTAAGCGTTGCGCACGCATTGACAGTTGACAGTTGACAAGTCGTATCCCGACTCGTCAACTGTTTTTCATATACGGCTATTTTTCACCTTCAACCGGAACAGGGATTCATGAAAATCGGAATTGACATCATGGGCGGCGATTACGCTCCCGTTGAAACAGTAGCAGGAGCCGTGCAGGCTTTGCACGAGTTACCGGAAGGCGTTCGTCTAGTCCTCATCGGTGATGCGCACGCCATTGCTCAAGAGCTTACCAAACACGGTGTTTCTGCCACGGCTTTCGATATCGTTGACGCTCCCGAGGTAATCGGCATGGGCGAACATCCGACCAAAGCTTTTCAACAGAAAACAAATTCAAGTATAGCCGTCGGATTCCATTTACTGAAAGAAGGTAAAATAGATTCGTTCGCTTCCGCGGGCAATACCGGCGCCATGCTCGTCGGCTCCATGTTTACGGTGAAAGCCGTTCAAGGTATTCTTCGTCCAGCTATTGCGACGCTTTTGCCGAAAGTCAGCGGCGGCTGGGGACTACTCCTGGATGTGGGCGTAAATGCCGATTGCAAACCCGAAGTATTGCAACAGTTTGCCGTACTCGGAGCATTGTATGCGCAACATATCCTGCATATCGAACAACCGAAAGTCGGACTGATGTCCATCGGTGAAGAAGAAGAAAAAGGCAACTTGCTGGTGAAAGAAACGCACACCTTATTAAAAGATATGCGTGAAATTAATTTTATCGGCAACGTAGAAGGCCGTGACCTTTTCAATGACAAGGCAGATGTGATCGTCACGGATGGTTTCACCGGTAACGTAATGCTCAAAGAAGCGGAATCTTTTTACGCGATTATAAAAAAACGCGGCATCAGTGATCCGTATTTCGACCGTTTCAACTACGAAGATTACGGCGGAACCCCGATCCTTGGCATCAATTCCACAGTCATCATCGCGCACGGTATTTCTAAAGCCAAAGCCATCAAGAACATGGTGCTTCTTTCGCACGAAGTGGTAAGCGCCGGTTTATCCGACCGAATTGCAGCGGCCTTTTCCAAGGAAGCAGTAAATTGATCGGTCGCGTTTTCTGCTGACTTGCTATCGTATATTTTTTACATTTGCCGCTCCTAGTCTATCACCATGAGCAAAATCACAGCAGCTATCACCGGCATCGGCGGATATGTCCCTGAATATATTTTGACCAACCAGGAGTTGGAAAAAATAGTCGACACCACCGACGAGTGGATCATGACGCGTACCGGCATTAAAGAACGCCACATTTTGAAAGGCGAAGGACTCGGGACTTCCGACCTAGGCGCGCCGGCGGTGCTGAACCTCTGCAAGAAGCGCGGTATCGATCCGATGGAGATTGATATGTTGATTTGTGCCACAACAACACCAGATCATCTTTTCCCGGCTACGGCGAACATCATCTGTGATAAGATTGGTGCAAAAAATGCCTTCGGCTATGATTTGTCTGCCGCTTGCTCCGGCTTCCTCTATGCGTTAGTCACCGGTTCAAAATTCATCGAATCCGGTCAGTATAAAAAAGTGGTGGTGGTTGGTGCCGATAAAATGTCCAGCATTGTCGATTATTCAGACCGCACCACGTGTGTTCTTTTTGGCGACGGTGCCGGCGCAGTGCTCTTGGAACCGAACACCGAAGGATACGGTGTGCTGGACTCTATACTTCGCAGTGATGGCTCGGGCAGAATCTATCTTCACCAGAAAGCAGGCGGATCCGTGAAGCCACCGACACACAAAACCATCGACGATAAAGAGCATTTTGTGTTCCAGGACGGTCAGCCCGTTTTCAAATTTGCCGTTACACGAATGGCCGATGTTTCTGCTGAAATCATGGAGCGAAACCATCTGACCGGAAATGATGTGGCCTGGCTGGTGCCCCATCAGGCGAACAAACGAATCATTGATGCGACCGCCAGGCGAATGGAAGTAGGTCCGGAAAAAGTAATGTTGAATATTCAAAAATACGGCAATACCACCAGCGGAACCATTCCACTGTGTCTTTGGGATTATGAGTCACAATTGAAAAAAGGCGACAACCTGATTCTAGCCGCCTTTGGCGGAGGCTTCACCTGGGGCAGCGTATGGCTGAAATGGGCGTATTAATCGAACCGCCCAATTCTGTCCGATTACCCTTAGAGTACTTATAAATAGCTGTTTTTCAAGGTTTTTCAAATAGGCTACTCCTTGCTTGGTAGTAATTTTTCGCGTAGGTTTGAATTCTAATTCATGCCCAAAAACAGCTTTTTTAGCTTAAAAAGGGCTTAATTAAACCCAAAGACCGTGAAAAGTAAAAAAACAACCGTTAAAGCAGCAAAACCTGCTTCTCCTTCAGCTCCACAGCCCATGAATATCAAAGAAATCGAAAGTCTGATCCAGTTTGTTCAGAAGAGTGGTGTCAGTGAGGTTAGTCTGGAACAAAAGGATTTCCGGATCATTATCAAAACCTCTCACGGCCAACAACTGGTAGCAGCGCCCGTAGTACATGCTGCTCCGCAAGTCATTCAAGCAGCTGCTCCTGCTCCTGCTCCTGCTGCTCCAAAAGCTGAAGCACCAAAAGCTGCTGATGATTCCAAATTGGTGACCATCAAATCACCCATGATCGGTACGTTTTATCGTTCTTCTTCTCCGGACAAGCCTTCATTTGTCAATGTAGGCGATGAGATAAAGGCCGGTAAAGTGCTTTGTATCATAGAAGCGATGAAGTTATTCAACGAAATCGAATCCGAAGTATCCGGTCGCATCGTGAAAGTTCTGGTCGACAACTCTACCCCGGTAGAATACGATCAGCCGCTGTTCCTTGTCGATCCAAGCTGATAATAAACGCGCCAGCGTTGAGTCAGCCAGTTCCAACAACTTTCGATTCCATTCCCATGTTCAAGAAAATCCTGATCGCCAACCGTGGCGAGATTGCACTGCGTATCATCCGCACGTGTAAAGAGATGAATATTCGTACCGTCGCCGTATACTCGACGGCCGATAAAGACAGTTTACATGTCCGCTTTGCCGACGAAGCTGTTTGTATAGGTCCGCCGCCAAGTCGCGACTCCTACCTGAATATCCCGCGTATCATAGCGGCCGCAGAAATCACGAATGCCGATGCTATCCATCCCGGCTACGGTTTTTTGTCCGAGAACAGCAAGTTCTCTGCTATTTGTGCTGAGCACGGAATCAAATTCATTGGTGCTACACCGGATCAGATCGACTCGATGGGCGATAAATCCAACGCAAAGGATACGATGAAGAAGGCGGGCGTCCCTACTATTCCGGGTAGTGACGGACTTTTATCGGATTTGAAAACTGGCCTGAAGATTGCCAAGCAGATCGGTTATCCGGTCATCCTGAAAGCTACTGCCGGCGGTGGCGGACGCGGTATGCGTATCGTTTGGAAGCCGGAAGATTTTGAATCGTTGTGGGAATCCGCCCGTCAGGAAGCCGGCGCTGCCTTCGGTAACGATGGCATGTACCTGGAAAAATACATTGAAGAACCGCGCCACATCGAGATCCAGATTGCCGGTGATCAGTTCGGTACTGCCTGCCACCTCAGCGAACGCGACTGCTCCGTTCAACGTCGTCACCAAAAACTTTGCGAAGAAACTCCTTCTCCGTTCATGACGCCGGAGCTTCGCGAGAAAATGGGAGATGCAGCGATCAAGGCGGCACTCGCTGTGAAATACGAAGGTGTTGGGACCGTAGAATTCCTGGTCGACAAACACCGCAACTTCTATTTCATGGAAATGAATACCCGTATCCAGGTTGAGCATCCGGTAACGGAAGAAGTCATCAACTACGACTTGATCAAAGAACAGATCAAGATTGCAGCCGGCATTCCAATCAGCGGAAAAAATTATTTTCCTTCCATGTGTGCCATCGAGTGCCGTATCAACGCGGAAGATCCGTACAACGGATTCCGTCCGTCACCGGGAAAAATCACGGTTCTTCACGTACCCGGAGGACACGGTGTTCGTGTTGACTCGCACATTTATGCCGGCTATGTGATTCCTCCGAATTACGACTCTATGATTGCCAAATTGATAACCATCGCACAGACACGCGAAGAGGCCATTAATACGATGGAACGTGCGTTGAGCGAATTTGTGGTAGAAGGTGTGAAAACAACCATACCATTTCACCAGCAATTGATGCGTAACGAAGATTTTCGAAAAGGGAATTACACCACGAAGTTTCTGGAAACTTTCGAAATGCAATAAGTTACTTTTTAGCAAACCATACTTGAACAAAAAGAGCGGCGGAGGTCGCTCTTTTCTTTTTAGGAGCCAGGAATTAATTTAGTACTTGAGATAGGCCTCGTAATGAGCCTGCATAAACGATCTTGCGCGAAGCGCTTCCGGATCATTGTCATTAATTGCATAGCCCTTCGATCGCTCAGTAATAGTTCCCCGATCGAACATCCAGATGAACCAACCGTCCGGGTTAGTCCACAATAAATAATTTTCATGCGGAAGATAGGCAAACGAAGCAGTATTGGAATCCAGCAAATCCTTACTCCAGCTAAATTCTTCTGCCGTACTGTTGCACTGGCGCAACAACGTTTTCGCCAGATCGTGATGGCCGCCGTAGGTGGTACAACGTTGTCCACGCACACTATCGGCCAATACCGGCCCAAAGAACAGAAGCGGAATATGTCGCCCTTCCGGGTAGAGGACATTACGATGTTTTGGCAACTCATGTGCATGATCGGCTACGAGTACGAACAAGGTGTTTTTATACCAGGGCTGCCGCGAAACACGATCAAAATACAATCCGAGGGAAGCATCGGTGTAGGCCGCAGCGTTTCTGAATAAAGACGACGCATCGTTACCCGGGAAACGCTTTTTTCCGGGAACATCAAATGGTTCGTGATTACTTAACGTAACAACCACACTGAAAAATGGTTGACGCACTGCAGAAAGGTCTACTGCATTCCGTTGCAGTACATCTTCATCATGAACACCCCATTGACCGCGTGATATACTATCACCGAAAGCCGCTTCATCTACTACGGACTGAAATCCCTGATCAAGTACAAACGATTTCAGATTAGAGAAATTACTTTCGCCGCCGTAATAAAAAGAGGTCTGATACCCTTTACTGGACAAAACACGGCAGAGCGAAGGCAATTGCCGGCTCTTTTCAACCGCACGCATAATGGAATGGTAGGGTGTTGCCGGCCAGCCATTAATCACAGACACGATTCCCTGATCTGTACGGAAGCCGGAGGAATAGATGTGTTCAAACAAGAAGCCTTGCTGTATCAATGAGTCAATCACCGGTGTGACGTCGTTCTCTCCGCCAAGCGAACGAATGATGTCGGCGGTAAAACTCTCCAGCAGAATAACGACGATATTAGGCTGTGTGGAACGAAGAATACTTGGACTGCTGACGTGTTCCGACACCTGTAATGCTGCAACATATGCACCAGCCCGCGAATCAGGCAGGGTGTTAAACGGATTACGGGTTTCGGTGAGTGCCATGCGTGTATCATACGTCAAATGCCAAACCGGATTTACCGCTGCACTGTTCAAGACCGGTTGATTACTAAAATACACCAGGCTCTCGTTCATCGGCAATTGTTGCCAACCTCCGCGCACACACAGCGAGAGTAACATTGAAATCACCAACAACCCTAAGAAGGAATCGGCACGCTTAGCTTGATGAACAGGAACTTTTGCGGGCATCCATTTACGTTGATAGTATAAGGACACAAAGACGGTGATGCCTAATACCGCGATGAGTCCTGATAACTGCAGCCCGGTAACGGACGCAACCGCCTCTTTAGGATCGGCAAGATAGGTCAATGCACGATAGTTGAGCATCGTTCCCCAGAAGTGATAAATGATCACGTTTCCCAGCAATACCAACGACACTACGACAACAATCACACGATGGTAATAAACTTGCATTCGCGAAACCAAGTCACGTGTGGTAAACAACGAAACCACAGCAAGTAAGATAACAGGTATCAGCAAATAACCGATAGCTGATAGATCGATTCGTAACCCATTACTAAAAAGGGGCAGCAAATTTGAAAAGGTATACTGGTCCGGCGACAGATTAATCGCAAGAAAAAATAAACGCCACACCGCAAAAAGCAGCGCGTAGAAGACGATTACTTTAGCAAAAAATACAACTTGATGACGGATCACGATAGCGGCTGAAAAAAGACCTTACACTGTGTATGGCTTTTTTTCAAAGTTACAAATTTACCACAACCTGAACCCGCACGTTGAGTTACTGTTGCTTAATCAATCGTTCAGCAACAGTTCCCTCAGGGGTTTGCATGAAAAGGCTGTATACGCCATCGGGCAGGTTATCGAGATCCAGACGGTGCGCGGTGGCTTCCCCGGAAATTTCTTGTTGTAGTACTAGTTGACCAAGGGCATCCACTAATCGAACCACACGTTGTTCGCCGCGATTCTCCTCAAAAGTAAGCTGAACTTCCTGTTGGGCAGGATTGGGAGACATTGCAATAGCGTTTTTGATTCCGGTGCGACGTATTGCAACCATTTCAGAAGTAGATGACGCACCGTCGAAATCGGTTTGTTTTATCCGGTAATAAGACAATCCGTTCATTGGCTTTTCATCATATGCTGTATAAGCTCTCATTTCGGAGGTGGTGCCAGCACCATCGATAACAAACAGCGGTTCAAATTCTTTACCATCGCTACTGCGCTCAATTGTGAAAAAGTCATTATTAACTTCCGAAGCGGTTGCCCAATTCAATTTGACTTTTGATCCTTCATTAAGCGCATCGAAACGAGCTAATTCAATGGGTAATACCACAATGGAGCCAACAGTCAATCGATATTGACACGCCGTGCCGGCAAAACCATCCAGCGAAATCAAGTAACATTGATTAGCCACTGCCGTCCATTGGTAATAGTACTGCGTGAGCGTACCTGGATTTTGACAAATAACATTAGGTGCGGTGGTTGTTGTCGGGCAAATGCCTCCGGTATTGTAGACAGAAAGTTGTAATCCTTGCGCGGTATTACAGATCTGATTGAAAACACTGATATACGCTTGTTGTCCGGCCGGCCAGTTTGCCGGAGCACACCAGCTGTACCAGGTATTATTCTCCACCGAACCGGAGCAGATTGTTGCATCCGCCGTAGCACCGGCATTGGTGTATGTATAGGTGACATTTGTCGTTAATGAAACTGCGGACGCGCAGGTGTTTCCGGGAGCGGTATAGCCGATAGGAGCTGTTATACAAACATTCGTTGCATTGGCTGCTGTGTTCGTGGAGGCGGGCGAAATCATCACCTTGTACCAGTTTCCGGTGGTAAGTCCGGTAACGGCGACAGAAGAATTCGCAGCAACGGAACCACAGGCGATTTGCGTATTTACAGCGGGAGTTCCAGAATAGACGGCATAATCCCGGCGGTTTGCATTCGCCGCGCCGCCTCCTACGTAAGGACTTCCGTTGTTGATGGTAAAGCTAGTGGTTGTAGCGTAGACGTCCAGCCAGATCACCTTTTGAGTGCTCTCATCATCTGTCGTGCAAATTGGATTCAACCCTCCGGAAGTGCCCGCAGCAGTGATAAATGCTCTGCAATCACCGGTGGGGCATTGCATGTTTCCGCAATATTGAGCACCGCAGGAATTGTTGCAACTTGTAGCCGGATAAATAATGTACGGATTGGTTGCACTGGTGCCTACCTGTGCTACTGCATTCAACGTCAGTAAAACAAAAAGCAAACTGTAAAAAAGTCTCATATCAGTTATTTTTTTTCAGAATCAAAAAATCATCTACAAAATTTCGCGCAGCAATCTCCTGACGAGAAATGATTTTCAGCGTTACATGGGAAGAGAGTTTGTGATAGGTCGTTTCATCGTCCTGGCGCAATAATTCCGCAATGACAAGTATATCGGAAGGAAATGCTTCATCAAGTCCTTGCGGATCGACGATAAACTGATACGTTCCTGGAGCTGCTTTTACTGCCGACCGCGTCGCTTCTTCATAACCGGCATTCACCGTAGCGATTGCAAGATCCTGATTGGAATCAGACTGTGCATTGGACTGGAAAGTGCAACACACAAATACTATTAATAGAGGACGGAGGAGGTTGCTGTTGAACATGGCAAGACGTATTCAGGAGGAGATTGATGTCCTAAATATGTCGCCGAGAATCCCCTTTTTGAAAGAAATCTTGGTAAACAGCCCTAATGATGGGTGAATAACAGGTCGGAATGGGCCAATTAATGGTGACTATTTGAGCACCAATCGCTGGGTGGCGATACTTGTTGGCGTTTGTACCGTTACAAAATAGATGCCGGTTAATAGGTGGCTGACATCCAAATCGGTGCCTGAAGCATGTACATCTTCTTCCAACTGACGACTCAGGACTTCACGTCCACTCAGATCGTGTACCTTGACTGTA
>CAINVI010000068.1 GCA_903854075.1 Candidatus Pollutiaquabacter sp.
CACCATCCCTCCTACTTCAAAAAGATTTGAGCCGGTTGATTGAACGATAATCCTTGCATTTCCATCGTACAACTCCACTTTCTCCGTTGCACAAACAAACTCTCTGTTAGATCCCGGCAGCTGATCCTTACCGTACCGAACCATTCCACTATTACTGCCGAACGACAACTCTGGCGAATCGATACTGAACGGAAGTGCTAGGTGCAAAGACTCCTTTTCACGCTCCGCTGTTTTGTGAAACAACGTCGAGCATCGAAGCTTACCCAACTTTTTATTCAAACTATAGCTTACAGTTACCAATCCGGCGTTCTTAAGCATATACGTTACCATCATCTTCTTCAACCACTCATCGTTAGTTACCGAATTCACTTGTGCGTGCATCGGTCGATGAATTACAGCAGTATCCAAACCCAGCGAATAGACCAGTTCAAAAAGCCGGAAAGTTCCATTAGTGTCAACAATGTTTTTGCCGTCTACCAATACTGCTGACAAACCACCATATTTATCATCGACTTTAAAATCGGTAATCGGATGTGCCGACGGAGCAGTATCAGACAACTCTTCCGCGAATGAAAGCATACGCGAAAGTCGTTCATACTGCACCAGTCCGGAATCCAAAAATGCTTTTTTGTACTCCCACTGTTTTGTGGTGAATGGAATGTCCGGATCGGAAATACTGCACCAACTTCCCCATGTATGTTCATGAAAAAGCACAATACTTCGGCGCAAACAATAAAAATCTTTCTCATATTTATCATGCTTCCCGGAAACCACTGCAAACTTTTCTAAAGCAAGAGTCTTCCTTGCCAGCTCGCGGGCTTTCATCTCCTCAGCAGCCGTAGAATAGGCGCCATCTTCCCAGTATGGAGAAATCTCACCAGACAGCACCGGCAAGCTATTACCGTAACGCTCTTCCAAAGAAGCAAACAGTGTATTCACGTCAGACAAAATCAGTCGTGGAGAACTGTACTTATCGTTCCACTCGGTTACGAATCTACAAAGACTGGTATCCACCGGGCCGTTATCTGCCTTTTTGGTATAGCGCAACTGCACGATATCGTAAGGATAATTCTTCTCATACAATTCACGGCAATAGCGCGACAGCCGTTCTTCCCAAGCCGGTTCCATTTCAGCGTTGGTGATATTATGAAAATACGAATATCCTTTCCCAGCCGTCCATACCAACAACTTTTTACCGGATAAACTGTCCGGCGACCAGTAAAAGGCAACATCGCCTTGCTCGCGGATTACACCACCAACGCGATCTCCGTGATCCGGCAGATTCTCCATGTAATTCGGTCCCAGCGATAGGTAACGGACATCATTGTCAGTATACGCCTTCAGTGCTGACGCTGTTAGTCCGGGAATATCCGTAATCATAGCTATACGAATACGAAAGCCATATTTTTTCTCGAGTTGCCGGGCATATTCCGTATTCCATGCTTGCTCTTCCGGCCGACAAAGTCCGGTGAGCACGTTGGCGTAATTGGCAGAGAGCACTATCCGCCCGTTGCGAACAGCTGCAACAAAAGATTGCTCTTCGGTTGGCGTGGCAGTACGCAGAAAATTCTCAACGGCCCACAACGATTCCACGTGCCAGATCGGACGAACACCGGTATCCGAGCAGGTAGTCGTCCATCGAAGTGCTGCCCGAATATTTTCATTCTGTAATAGCTCCACATCTTGTTGCAGGTGTGAATAGCCAATATCGTTGTGAGAATGGTGAATGATATGGAAATCGAAATTACGGACGGCACGTAATTGAATCACCGCCTGAATCACCGTATCCAAAGCCACAAACTCGAAGCGCAGCGTATCCGTTCCTGTCACTGACGGATCATAAGCAGGAATGCTGAGCGCATTATAGCCGCTTCGTAAAACACCTTCGTGACGAAAATGACGGGAGGAAAGTGTAAACGAAACAGACTTTGAAAGAGGGTTCTCCGCCAATAGCGTCAACGGACGTTTAGATTCTTTCCGTGTGATCAACGCAGTCGGCTGCACATCGATACGCAATCCATCACGGTGCATAAAAACCATGAACCAATCACGACTCTGTTGATCCTGTCCTGTAATTTCAACTACTGCACTATCACGAACCAACGCTGCAGGTACTGTAAGATAAAGCTGTCCAAAAGCATCACCATTCTGGTCGTAATCTTCGAGCACGAATTGATATTGAATCTTTGCCGATGGTCCTCCTTGAAGAACGAAATCACCCGATTGTTTAGGACGCGTGGTGATGGTGAGTAAATCATTTCCGTTCAAGCGTACATCGAACTTTCGTTCGCCACCGCTGGTGCCTGACGAGTGGCCGGTGAGTAACGAATACACGACCACTTCTGAAGAACCACGATACGCGGCAGTACGCCATTGGATCGGCAAGGTTCCGTTTGTTCGTGTCAACAGTGCACGGTTGGCGAACTGGTGCAAGGGTGAGAAGTAGACGATCTCTTCCCCTTTTATTTTTTCGTCAAACCCTTGCAGCGTATCGATAGAAGCACCAACTACCGAAAAAGGCAGCGATAACAGCAAGATCAGGGTCAAGCGAATCAAACGAATCTCTTTCATTCCAGCAGTATAAAGCAATACAGTTGATACTGAAACACAAGTGTAACAAATGAAACTGAGTTGAAAAAGTCAACTACCGTAAAAAAAGGAAAAGACTATGAAGTAGTCGGCAGACGGCGGGCAGCAGTCAGCGGTCGGCAGACGGCGGGCAGCAGTCAGCGGTCGGCAGTTGGCAGTCGACAGTCAGCAGTCGGCAGTCGATGTCATGTCGCGAAATAAAATCAGCAGTCGGTGAAGTATATGAATACTCACGGACTGCTGACTGAAGACTGAGGACTAAAGAATTAGTTCACTACAACCTTAACACTTCTCACCTCTTCACCTGCTACCAACCGTACTTGATATAGTCCTGCGGCAGGACGATCGAGTTGGAGCGGCAACTCAGCAGTGTTGGCTGGAACTATCACTGACAGGACCAGCCGGTCATCCATGGAATACATTTCAAGTTTTGAATCGATCTCGAATGGCACTGTTCTCACCGTGAAGACGCCGTTGTTCGGATTAGGATAGACCATCAGCTTATTTGCCTGTAAAATTCCTTCCGGATCCTGTGTGCGAGCCGGCGTGCGTACTATAATCGTTTTTGTAGCACGCGATCCGTTACCTTTACAGTTGGAGGCCGTCACCTGAAGTGAAATCGTTCCGGTATATCCCGAACGGATTTGCAGATTGATACTTGTAGTGCCTTGACCGCTGACAATCGTGGCAGCAGGATTGGAAACACTCCAAGTGTAAGATGGAGGGGCTGCCTGTGGCATGGAACTTCCGACCATGCTCCACCATTTCAGCCTGTAAGATGATGGACTTTATGGGGGGGGGGGGGGGGGG
>CAINVI010000069.1 GCA_903854075.1 Candidatus Pollutiaquabacter sp.
GAAAAAAACCGATGCCGGCAGCTGCTGCCTGGATGAACGCCACACCAATAATGCCTCTAGCTACATTGCGTATTGTTTTCTCGGCAATTGCGGCAAAGGATGGTCCTCGATTGCCCATGAGCTTGTGGAAAAACGCATGTGAAAGGTTACGTGCTTTTTCCGAGTACATGAGCAATAAAGCAGCTACAATGATCGAGAAGATAAATTTTAAAAGGTCGAGTCCGAGTCGACCTACGAAACCGGCCACCCACGTGGCTCCTGACATAATTCGGGTTTCGTATTTCGTAAGCACTTCCCCGAGATTGTTCGAGGCCAGCGACCATATTTCATGAACGGTTTTTCCGATGATCGGCCATGTTTCTACTTCATCAGGTGGATGAGGAATCGTTAGCGTTCCGGCGTCGAAAGCATGTTTTAATTCGGTAGCGGTTTTTACCACATTGGACACTACGAAGTATCCCGGAATTCCGATCATAGCAAGTCCGGTGATGAGCACAATAAGTGCAGAAAGTCGATTGCGATTTCCCAAAGCGACATTTAATTTTTCGTAGACCGGGAAAGTTGTCACGGCAATGATCATTCCCCAAATGACAATGAAGATGAATGGTGCTAAAATCAGGCTGCACCAAGTGAACAATCCAATCAGTAAGAGAATACGGATAAAGGTGTCGATGGTGGGCGTATCGTAAGATCGGTGATGCTGTGTCATGAGAAAAATAATGTTATTCGATACGTATAATAAACGTCAACAAGGAATTACAAATACTGCCTGATTTGCTCTTCCGTTAATTTGCAATCGAGCCATTCACCTTCAATAGAAGCGCCCATTTTTCGGTATAAGTCTATCGCCGGAGTATTCCAGTCGAGCACTTGCCAGTGTGCCTGTCGGGCGCGTATTTCTTGAGCCACTGTCAGATAGGCGCGTAATAATTTAGTGCCGATTCCTTTTCCGCGATGTTTTTCGGTGACGACTAAATCGTCGAGGTACAGCCCTTTTCCTTTCCACGTAGAATATTTTACGAAGTAAAGTGCCATGCCAACTACTTCGCCGTTCCATTCAGCGACATGCAGTTCGAACACCGGTTTTTCGCCGAAGCCGTCTGCTTCCATCGCGGCAAGCGTGTTAGTCACTTGCTCTGGTGCCTTTTCAAACAATGCCAATTCGCGGATGAGCCCGAGCACAGCCGGAAGGTCTTCCTTTTTTCCTTTACGGATGATGAGGTTGTCCATAATAATCAGTAAAGGTTGCGAACGCGAATGGTGTGTTTGACCTTCTGTAATTCTTCAAGTGCTTTTCCGGAAGTCTTTCGGTCGCAGTCGGTCACCACGTAACCGATTTCGGTATTAGTCTGCAGATATTGTCCGAGGATATTTACTTTCAGTTTCGATAATTTCGAGTTGATCTCTCCCAATACACCCGGTCGGTTAGCGTGAATGTGCAACAAGCGGTGTGTGTCATGTTGAACTGGTAAACTCAAGGCTGGAACAGATAATGAACCTGTACTGGAACCCGTTTCCAGGTATTGAATGATTTTTCCGGTGACATCGAGTCCAATGTTCTCCTGCGCTTCCACGGTAGATCCGCCGATGTGCGGTGTCAGAATGACATTGGATAAACCTTGCAGCGGTGTTTCAAAGGCATCGCGATTTGTTTTTGGTTCAACCGGAAATACATCGACAGCCGCACCGGCGATATTCCCTTTGGCAATACATTTACGTAGTGCGTTCAGGTCAACGACATTACCACGACTGTAGTTGATCAGGCAAGCGCCACGCTTTAACTTGGCGAGTCGCTGCGCATTCATCAGGTCTTTGGTAGCGGCTGTTTCAGGAACATGAAGCGTAACGATGTCTGATTGCTTGAGTAGTTCATCCAGCGAGCGAACAGGACGTGCATTTCCAAGACTCAACTTCGGTTCGATATCGTAAAATGCAACGTGCATGCCGAGTGTTTCGGCCAGTACGGAAACTTGTGATCCGATGTGACCATAGCCAACGATTCCCAGTGTTTTCCCGCGCACCTCGTAACAACCTTCGCTGGATTTATCCCAAACGCGATTGTGTGCGGCGTTGCTCTTTTCGACGACACGGCGCATCAGGTTGATGCAATGTGCAATGACCAGCTCGGCGACAGAGCGCGTGTTGGAAAACGGGGAGTTGAAAACGGCGATTCCGTTCTTAGTGCAGGCCGCCATATCGATCTGGTTAGTGCCAATACAAAAAGCGCCAACGGCAATTAGTTTTTCAGCGGCTTCAACGACGGGCGCCGTCAACTGTGTTTTTGAACGTATTCCAAGGAGATGGACATCCTTTACTTTACGGACCAGCTCCGCTTCGGTTAGTGCGCCGGTTACCGTTTCTATATTGGCGTATCCGTTGTCTTTTAGCAATCGCAGTGAAGCCGGATGGACGCCTTCCAGGAGTAGGATTTTAATCTTTTCTTTGGGATAGGAGGTTCTCATAGCATAAATATCGTCTCAAAGGTATCATTTCGCCCGTTTTTCCGTAAGATTCGGCCATAGAGTTTTACCAGAATCGAGCAAGATTTTAAGATATTTGCACGCCAGAACCACCCGGATATGAAGAAACAGGTTACTACACTCGGTCAATTCATTATCGAACGTCAAACGGATTTTCCCTACGCAAAGGGAGAATTGTCCCGCTTGCTGCGGGATATCGGTATTGCAGCTAAAATTGTGAACCGGGAGGTCAACAAAGCCGGATTGGTGGATATTCTCGGCGAATTCGGTACTACTAACGTACAGGGTGAGGAAGTTAAAAAACTTGACGTTTATGCCAACGAGCAGTTTATCTCGGCACTAAGTGCCGGCGGAGAGACGTGCGCCGTGGCATCCGAAGAGAATGAAGGATTAATACATATTGACTCGCTGGTATCCAAAGATGCCAAATACGTGGTATGTGTCGATCCGTTGGACGGATCTTCCAATATCGATGTGAATGTATCGATTGGTACGATTTTTTCGATTTACCGACGGATGACCTTCAATGGCCAGGCCGAAGAGAAAGATTATTTGCAGCTAGGTAAAGAACAAGTAGCTGCCGGCTATGTCATTTATGGTTCTTCAACCATGCTGGTGTATACCACCGGAAAAGGCGTCAATGGCTTCACCCTGGATCCCAGTATCGGTGAGTTTTGTTTGTCGCATCCCGACATGAGATGTCCGGACACGGGAAAGATCTATTCCATCAACGAGGGAAACTATGTTCACTTTCCGGATGGAGTAAAACAATACATTAAATATTGTCAGGCTATCGATCCGCCAACGAACCGTCCGTATTCGTCGCGCTATATCGGATCACTGGTGGCGGATTTTCACCGAAATCTCCTCAAAGGTGGCGTTTTCGTTTATCCATCTACACACAATTCACC
>CAINVI010000070.1 GCA_903854075.1 Candidatus Pollutiaquabacter sp.
ATAGACAAATCGGTGAATTTTATTAAAAGCCTGGAGCTGCAATTGAATTGCCACCTCATGAACCGAATGCTGTTCGCCTACAAAAAAGACGATCAGGTATTGGTGGCTAATAAAGAAGAGTTCGAGCGGTTATCGGAAAACGGCTTCATAACCGATGATACTATCGTTTTTGATAACCTCGTTGATTCGATACACGCACTTAATCACCGCTGGGAAATACCGTTCGAACGCAGTTGGCACAAAGTGCTGGTAGGATAATAGTATCCGCTTTGTCGCTCTCTTATTTCGATGAATCGACCTTTTTGACGACAGTCTCTTTTACCACGGTTCCGGACTTGTAGAAGATCTTTTTAGTCAGCTCACCGCCGACGTACTCGCGCCATTCACCTTCTTCCACATCGTTCATAAAGTTCCCTTCCTGCTTGACCAATCCTTTGTCATCGTAGGCTTTTGCCGGACCGTCCAGCAATCCTTTTTTATAGGTGTATTCAAGGGACGGGATTCCACTCTGCATATACCATTTGGTCAAACCTTCCCGATTTCCGTTGGCATAAAAGCTTTCCTCTTGAATTTTTCCATCGTCATAATAGGATTTTCGCTCACCCTCAAGAACTCCTTTGTTGAAATTCTCTACCACCTTCAGGCGGGCTCCCTGACTGTAGGTCAATCGTTTTCCGTGTAACGTGTCGTTTCGGTAGGTCTCGTCCAAACTCACCATTCCGGCTGTGGTAAACGTGGTAAATGCTCCGTTCTTTTTTCCTAAATGGTACTCTTCCACTTTATTCAGCATATTATTGTTACCGCTGTACTCGCGCCAAACACCTTCTTTCAATCCGTTGACTTTAGCACCTTGCACTTTTAACGCGCCAGCACTGTTGACTACCACCATGTATTCGCGTCCGGCAATCTCCGGATCTTTGGTAATGATAGTATCAGCCGTAGCTATCGGCTTGATCTGCGGCTTGGGATTCACCGAAACGGCCGGTGCCGGTTTTGTTCCGCTGACAGGCGCCTGCTTCGGCTGTTGTGCCGTGGTTAATAGCGGCAAAGAAAAGAGGAGAAGTAGGGTAAAATTTTTCATAGGATTAACGGATATTTGTATCTGTAAAAATAAGCGCAATTTTTGATTTCAACCGTTAACTGATTCTTAAATTCATGAACTTTTCACTTCGAATAGCCACCGCCGCTGATGCGGAACAAGTTACCGAACTGGGTAGGGAGACGTTTTACGAGACGTGGAAAGACGGTTATACCGAGCAGGACATGGATGCCTATCTCAGCGAAGCATTCCGAATAGAGCTGATCCGCGCCGAATTGAACGATACCTCGATAAAAGTAGTGCTGGCAGAAGTTGACGGGCGATTGGCTGGATATGGCAAGCTGGTCGAAAACCGGTTTCATGCTTCAATGGGAACACAGCCGTTCGTGGAGCTGGAGCGGCTCTATCTCTTTCGGGAATTCCATGCTACCGGATTGGCGTACCGGCTGATGGATGACGTGTTGGATCTAGCGCGTAGCGCCGGATGGGAATGGATCGTACTCGGCGTAGATGTGAATAATCATCGCGCCATTCGCTTTTATACAAAATACGGTTTCGAGACGTTCGACAAAAAGATCTTTCGGGTAGGAACTATCGAAGATACGGACCAGCTCATGAAACGCCGGCTCTGAGTATCAATCCCAGAAGTCTTTTCGTTTAACCAGCTTGAGGTCTTGCAGCATCGACGACTTTACATTGATCTGAAAGTTATAGCTCTCTTGTCCGCCGAAAGGCACCCAGTTCAAACGCATCTCCCAGCAATGCAAATCGCGGAAAATGCTGGTCGAGAAGGTGGTGAATTTTCCGGCTTCTAGATCAAACCAGGAGTTGAAGCCGATTTTCCATTTCGGTGTCAGCGAAAGATCGCCGTTGAAGGTGGCCGATTGTGTCAGCGTGGCATCAAGATTACCTCGCTTGGAATAGCTCAGGTTATACCCGACATACAGGTTAAACGGAATGTCAAAATTCAGGTAATTATCCGGATTGCCAATAAGGTCATTCAACTCCCGTGGGGAGTATTTCGTTTGCTGTGACTTGGATTTTCCTGCCAACGAGAAGTTGAGAGCGGCATTAGCAGATGTCAGGCTGAATAATTTCCCGGTCTCGTCAATCAGGTAACGGTTGTAATATTTATTGTTTTCGTCGTAGGCGTAAGGATTAAGACTACCGCCGAACGTGAATATCATTTTATTGGCGAATGTGGTTCGTCCGCTGAAACTCACCGGTGACCACTTCATGGAGTCGGCAATGATATTGTAAGAGGCACCGAAGCGAAGACTCTCCAGCAACTTTACTTTCTTGAGTGTTGTTCCGCTGTCGGTTTCTGTTCGCACTTTCATTTCAAGGTTGTTGTCGAGCGATAAACTCAAGGCACCAAATTTGCCACCTGACGGTCCGCCGTAAATGTTATTTTGAAAAATAGAATATGTCGCGGTTTTTCCTGTCGTGTCGATCTGGGTCGTTTTGAAATAACCATATTTTTCCTGACTGAAGTCGGGCCGGAAATTAAAAGATGCGGAAGGTGTCATCACGTGCCGGATCGCTGCCACGGGCCCGCGCTTGTACTGAAACATTCCGTAAATCCTTGTCAACATACCCACAGAAACTGAATAGTCGCGGGCCGCTTTGAAGCCATTCACCTGTAAGGTGTCTACTTTTCCAAGATCAGCATTCCATTCGTAGTCGGTAGTTCGGAAATACCATCTTTCGTTATAATTAATGGCAGGAGAGAGAGTGATGTATTTCAACAGAGAAAAGGATGTCGTGACCGGAAGATTGTGCTGGATGCCATTCTGGAATTCCTGCAAGGAGCTTTCGCGGAACAACAACGAGTCTTTTGTTTCCAGCGAATTGGTAGCCCGCATCGTGTAGTTACTGCCGATCTTTTCATACCAGCGTACACTGCCCGTCTGTACTTTACGTTTGAATGGGTTAAATCGAGAAACCCCGAAACTCACATCTGGAAGCGTGATCCGGATATCGTTCGTAATGGTGTTTTGCCAGTGGTTCATTGCAACTGTCAGGTTGAATGGCTTGTCCGGAAACAACCTGGTCCAGGTAACAGAGGACTGAAATGTATTGCTGAGGAAGTTGTTTTGGGAAGCAATCGTATTCTGATAATACTGCGAAGTACCGGCATTCACGTTGGCACTGAACGTACTATATGGATTGGCTTTAGGGTCCTGAATGTGTGACCAATTGATAAAGAAGTCCTTGCGGGATGAAAAATCCGGTAATCCCTTTTCTCCAAGAGCCGTGTAGGCATAACTCGTTCTAAAATTACCGTTGTAGCGATACCTTTTCCGGTAACTGGACGTTGCGTCCAGCGTGTAACTTCCTTTGGTATACAGATCGGTGGTGAGCGCCAGATTGAAATAGTCGCTGAAGCCGAAATAATACCCCAGTCGCTGAAAATAAAATCCACGTTGTGCCGACTCACCAAAACCGGGGAAGATGACGCCGGAACTGCGGCCCGTCTTATTCGGGAAAAAACCAAACGGAATGGCCAGCGGTGTCGGTATATTTTCAATAGACAAATAAGCCGGACCGGTCACGATACGATCGTTCTTTATAACCTTCAATTTATTGGACGTAATGGAAAAGTGGGGTGTGTCCAGGTTGCAGGTGGTATAGATACCGTTCTTTATAAAGAAATTGCTTTCGGCGTCTTTCTTTACCGTTTCACCATGTATGTATCCTTCACCTTCCGAGGTAATGACCTGGTTGATCTTTCCTTTCTTCGTATCGAAATTATACCGCATGGAAGTAGCTCTGAATTGCTGGTCTCCTTGCGAAAATTCCGGTAGGCCACGAACTTTCCCGGAAGTGTCCTGTAATCCAGAAGCCGTTACCTCTTTACTGTTCATGTCGATACGGATGTAGTCGGCCCGCAACGTCAGGTCTTCGTATTCCACCGTCGCTGCTCCATAGAGGTAAACGATCTGACTATCGGCCACTACGCTGATCGTGTCTCTGGCGTGATACTTGATACGGGAAGGAAGCAACTGTACCTCTTTTTCCGGGCGGTTCAGCGTATCGGAAAGGGGTAATTGCAGCGTATCATTGCTAACTGACACATTTACAGTGTCTTCTGAAGGATAAAAAAGGGCAGCCGGAAGCGGTGCGCCAACAACAATTTGTTGATAAAGAGCGACAGCCAAAAACAGGCAAATGGCGTTTATTTTGGGAAATTGCAGCTGCAAATCCGGGATTTTTTTCTCCAGGTTGAAGTGTCAAAGCTAATCAAAAATAATCGACCCTCGGGATGGTTCCGATCGCTACTGTTAGCAGTACTGGCGGTGGCTGTCTTTTCATCGTACCGAATTGTTCCTCAGCGTCGTGCGGTGATAAAAACCGTAGTTATCGATGCCGGACACGGTGGCCATGACTCCGGTTGCCTGGGCGTCAACAAGGTCAAGGAAAAGGATGTTGCCTTAGGTATCGCCCTGAAGTTGGGTAACTTGCTGGAGGAGAATTTTCCGGACATCAAGGTTATCTATACGCGCAAAACGGATGTTTTTCTGGAGCTGCACGAGCGGGCACAGATTGCCAATAACGCAAAAGCGGATCTCTTTATTTGCGTCCATTGTAATTCTGCCTGTTTCTACGACAAAAAGAAACGTAAGGAAATTTGTAACGGGGAGACCAAAGGGCCGGAAACCTGGATCATGGGCTTGAACCGCTCGGAAGCCAATTTGGAAGTGGCTAAACGGGAAAACAGCGTTATGTTACTGGAGAAAGATTATGTCCGTCAGTACGATGGTTTTGATCCGAACAGTCCGGAAGCCGACATTATTTTCTCCTTGTATCAAAATACTTTCATGGAGCAGAGCCTGAAAATGGCCTCTCTCATCCAAAAGGAATTGACCGCCAAAGGTCGTACGAACCGCGGCGTAAAGCAGGCCGGTTTTTGGGTACTGTATAAAACCACGATGCCTAGTGTATTGATTGAAACCGGTTTCTTGTCCAATCCGGGCGAGGAACAGTTTTTAGGGTCCGGAAAAGGTCAGCAGGAAGTTGCTTCAGGAATTTATAAAGCCTTTAAAAAATACCGCTCCGGTATGGAATCCGTTGATGGTCTTTCGGAAGCGGATAAAGAACCGGTTGCCGGAGCAGAGAAGGAGCCTGTTGCTGAAGAAAAGCAGGAGGAAATTGCTCCTGGAAACAGTCCGGCGACCACCACGGAATCCACAGCCGGTGTCTGGCTGAGCGTACAATTTCTCTCATCAGGAACGTCGTTAAAAGAGGAAAGTCCTCGTTTTAAAGGATTGAAAAACGTTCGCGAGGAGCGCACGCAATCGGGCGGGTACAAGTATTTCTATGGCCATTATTCCACCTTCGAGGATGCTATAGCGGGTCAGACCAAGTTGCGGGAAAATGGATTTAAGGATGCGTTTGTCATCGCCTTTAAAGACGGCAAGCACATCACCGTGCCGGAAGCACGTACTCTCATGGGAAAAGACAATTCTAAATAAAACGTTACTTTTAACCGAACTTCCTTTCGTTACTAGAGTTGCAGCTGCGGAAGAGGGAAGCCTGAACTTATGAAGATATCCAAAGAAGCAAAGATTGGTCTGATTATCACCTCCGGAATAGCTATCCTTTTTTGGGGGCTTAATTATCTTAAAGGGAAAGACTTCTTTACGAGCCAGAAAACCATTTTTGCTACCTACGATCGTGTCGATGGGCTGACGGCTTCCAATCCGGTGATGATTAACGGCATGAAAATCGGTTCCGTTACCAAGCTGTCTTTATTGCCTGACAATTCAGGTCGCATTCTGGTGGCCCTTCATATCAATGGTGCTGTCCGGATTCCGCGCAATTCAACCGCAGAGATTTTCAGTACTGATCTTTTGGGTGCAAAAGGCATCCGATTTGTCTTCGGTGAAAGCACGGAGTTTCTTCAGGACGGCGATACGGTTAAATCACAAATTCAGAACAGCCTTTCGCAAGAGGTGAGTGCGCAAGTAGCACCGATACGAGCCCGCGCGGAAAGTATTTTGTCTTCCATGGATTCCGTTTTGCTGATTGTTCGGACAGTTTTCAACGAAGCCTCCAAGGAGGATTTGCGAAAATCGTTTCAAAGCATTGCCAGTTCGCTGCGCTCCATAGAAGGAATTACGAGCACTATGGATCAGGAATTGGCCCGCCAGGGAAAGCTGGGAGTGATCTTTGATAATCTGGAGTCCATCACCACCAACTTACGCAGCAACAACAAGAGCCTGTCCAATGCGATTGAGAACTTCTCCGCAATTTCGGATACGTTAGCCGGTGCGAACCTGGCTTCCACCATTGAAAATACCCGTAAAACACTCGAGGGCACTTCCGCGTTATTAGCAAGGGTGAATAGCGGCGAAGGATCACTGGGTCAATTGGCTACCAACGACAGTTTATATTCCAACCTAAACAATACAGCGCGTGATCTTGATTTGCTGATCAACGATCTAAAGGCCAATCCGGGTCGTTACGTTCATATTTCTGTCTTCGGTAAAAAGAGCAAGTAAATTTAATCGGCTATGATTGCACAGATTCTTTTTCTACTGGTACTTGCCGTTGCGGTTTTTTTCTTCACAAAAAACATCCGAAGGATAGTACGTAATATCCGACTTGGTCGACCTGTAGACCGCAGTGATCAGCCCGCGGAACGCTGGAAAACCATGTTTCGTGTCGCTATTGGTCAGTCCAAGATGGTGGTTCGACCTGTCGCCGGCATCATGCACATTTTGGTTTACGTAGGATTTGTCATTATCAATATCGAAGTATTGGAAATCCTGATTGACGGTGTTTTTGGAACCCATCGCATATTCTCCTTTCTTGGTCCTGTATATGATTTTCTGATAGCCTCCTTTGAAGTGCTGGCAGTTTTGGTACTTATCGGCGTGGTAGTATTTCTTGCGCGTCGAAATGTCCTTCACCTCAAACGTTTTTGGATGAAGGAAATGACAGCTTGGCCACGTACCGATGCCTTCATTATTCTTCTTACCGAAATACTGCTGATGAGCGCCTTTCTGATTATGAATGCGGCAGACAGCGCTTTACAACTGCGGGGAGCGGAACATTATGTGTTGGCCGGATCCTTTCCGGTTTCTTCTTTTCTCGTACCGACATTCAGTGAGCTGCAAACCGCTGATTTGATCCTGATCGAGCGTGGATTCTGGTGGTTTCATATTGTCGGTATCTTGATTTTCTTAAACTACCTTCCGTATTCCAAGCACTTCCATATTTTTCTCGCTTTTCCGAATACGTATTATTCCAACCTGAATCTCAAAGGCAAGTTTTCAAATATGGACAGCGTCACACGCGAAGTGAAACTGATGCTGGATCCGAACGCATCCGTACCCGCTGATGCGGGCGCACCGCAACGCTTTGGCGCCAAGGATGTACAAGACCTCACCTGGAAGCAGCTGATGGATGCGTATACGTGCACAGAATGTGGTCGTTGTTCGTCCGTCTGTCCTGCCAGCCAAACCGGTAAATTACTTTCTCCGCGTAAAATCATGATGGATACGCGAGATCGGCTGGAAGAAGTAGGGCATGGCATCGACCAGCACGGTCTGGAATTCAACGACGGTAAATCTTTGCTGGATTATATCAAAGAAGAAGAACTTTGGGCGTGTACAAGTTGTAACGCCTGCACCGATGCTTGTCCGGTGAACATCGATCCGTTAAGTATTATCGTTGATATGCGTCGGTTTCTTGTTATGGAAGAGTCAAAGGTTCCGCAGGAGCTTGCCGGTATGTTCAATAAAGTTGAAAATAACGGTGCTCCCTGGCAGTTCGCTCAGGCCGATCGCTTCAACTGGTCCAATCAACAATCCTGAACCTCTGTAACTATGCAATTCAAGATCGATACGATGGCTGATTACCTTTCGCGCGGTGAAGCGCCGGAGGTGTTATTCTGGGTGGGATGTGCCGGAAGTTTTGATGAGCGTGCACAGAAAGTGACGCGTGCCGTAGCAACCTTGCTACAGCGTGCTCAGGTAAAGTTTGCCGTGCTGGGAACGGAAGAGAATTGCACAGGTGATCCTGCCAAACGATCGGGCAATGAATTTCTTTTCCAGATGCAGGCCATGATGAATATCCAACTGCTCGATGGCTACCAGGTCAAGAAAATAGTCACGGCTTGTCCGCATTGTTTCAATACGCTCAAAAACGAATATCCGGATCTTGGTGGCAACTATGAAGTACTTCACCATACCCAATTGCTCCAGCAGTTGATCGATGGCGGGAAGCTGCGTGTTACTGGCGGAGGATTTTCCGGGAAAAGAATCGTTTTCCATGATCCTTGCTACCTGGGCCGCGGTAATAATGTCTACGAAGCACCTCGTGATCTCATCGTGAAACTGGATGCAGCGCTGCATGAAATGAAGCGTTCACGGTCGAAAGGGTTGTGCTGTGGTGCCGGTGGTGCTCAGATGTTTAAAGAACCGGAAGCCGGGGAGAAGGACATTAATATAGAGCGCACACAGGAAGCGTTAGAGCACAATCCGGACGTGATCGCGGTTGGCTGTCCGTTTTGCATGACGATGATGACGGATGGTGTAAAGAATTTCAACAAAGAGCAGGAGGTAAAAGTCCTGGATGTGGCCGAGTTATTGATGCAGGCTGGAGATCTCTGATACAAAGCGAATTAATTTTACGTATTGTATTTTATCCATTTACATCGAATAGTAGCGGAAGTTAATCCGGCAGTAAGTCCTAAAAGCGATGAAAAAAGTGATGTGCCGATTTCTAGTTCTAAAACGGTTATGCTCC
>CAINVI010000071.1 GCA_903854075.1 Candidatus Pollutiaquabacter sp.
GCACTGGGAAGAATGTTTGTCTCTGATAATGTTCCTGGGTTGGCTAGCGGATAACTCGAACTGTAGGAACGACGTGGATCGTTAGGCGCATATCCCAATGAATCAAATAAATTGACATCGGTGAAAATTTCTGCCCGCTCCACACGTACACCACCAGAGAATCTCCACCGTGATGTAAAAGCATAATCCGTCATTATATATCCGCCAAATATTTTGCTATTTCCAAAGGTGAAATTTGCCGGTGTATCAAAAACACCATAATAAGAATCCAGCGTGCTGTGTATCTTTCCGAATTGATCCGTGACTGTACTTAATCCAAAATTTGCGGGATCAAACAACTGATCTAAATCATTATTGACAAGATCCAATCTTGAGTATGGACCAAAGTTTATAAAGTAATCGTACTGTCCGCTTTTCTTTGCGTTTATTTCTGCCGATAAACCGGCACCCAGTTTTCTGACAAGTCCTTCTTTTTCAAAGATGGGTTTTTCCACACCGAAATGATTGTCCCACACATTATCCGATAAATAACGATAATAGCGGTGAATGCCATCACCAATATTTCCACCAATAAGGTAGGACTTGCTAATCGGGTCGTAGTAATATTGGACATTTTTAAAATCGGGCGCCTTACTTTTTCCATTGGTAAATGAACTGGAAAATGCCATTCTGATTTTAGAAATTGGCAAATAATGATCCGAATTTAATTGATAGATGAATTGCTTTCTTGACTCATAAAACTGACTATTGGTAAGTATATAGTTCGTAGGATCCAATCGGTCTTCTGAATAGCGAACATTATTCACCCCGGACATATTAGGCATAGCAAATAACGAGATACTGTTATTCGAATTTAATTTCATGGATACATTCAACAACGCACTCCATCCGTTCGTTTCCCTGCTGATATTTTGTACGGTTTGAGACGCTACAAAATTTACTAATCCACCATTGGGGTCTTGAGCAACGCTCGCACGAGCTGTGGTTGAGGTGGGATCACTCACAATATTACTCGAGTATCGAAAGCCAAATAAGTACCCGATGGTTTTCCCAAACAATGTAGATTGATTACCTAAACTAAACGACTGACTGAAATTCAGCGGTGCGACGCGATTGGTGGTATTCCAATTATTTGAAAAGGATTGGCCGGTGGCAGCAGCAGGTGCATTAATGATATCAAAAGCTTGATTTTTCAATCCGCTGACTTCAAATTGATCGGTAGCTGATTGAACTGCTACGGGATCATCGATTTGTCCTGGAGCTAATAAACCCAATTGTATCAATCCTAATTTGTAATAGGTATCACCTGTCGGCGTACCTAATGACCAATTATTTTCGGTCACACCCAACGCGTTGTAATAATCCGCTAAACCTAAAGCAACAAATTCTTGATAGGGCGTTGGCGACAGATAAGCCAGATTAAAATTATCATGAGATCGCTCGCGTAAGGAATTATCATACCCCAGCCAATCAGTTTTACTCTTTGCCGAAGAGATGTAGTTTTTAAACGTACTTTGTACGTTATAACCAAATGTGGTCTCGACGCCTACCGATAATTGTTCCGGATAATCTTTCGTCTGCACTGAAATATAAGCACCTGCCCAATCACCCGGTAATTCCGGTGAAGCCGTCTTGGTCAGCACAATATTATCTACTAACCCTGTCGGAAATAAATCGAGTTTGATATTATTGGTAAAGGGATCCAATGTAGGGATGCGAGATCCATTTATCGTCGTCTTTACGTAACGATCACCAATACCTCGAACCGTAATCATGGCGCCATTAGTAGAAACTCCAGAAACCCTGGCAATAGCTGCAGTTACCGTATTATCGCCCGTCTTCTTGATTACTTCCGAGGAGATAAAATCGATAGTAGAAGCTGATTTTTTCTTTATAGTTTCATAGTAGAAATCGTTAGAACGTATTGCCTTGGCCGATATTTCAACCTCCTTCATCTGTTGTGCAGTTGAATAAAGGATGACATTATGAACTACTACTCCACCTTTAACAATTTTAACGCGCTCTTCGGAGGACTTTAACCCTACCATTGAAAATATTAAAATCGCTTCCGTGAAATCGAGTGAGCGAATACTATAATTTCCATCGAGATCTGTTGCTGCACCTTGTCCAGGATTCGATTTAGGAGCGACTATCGCTCCAGGCAATGACTCGCCATTTTCATCAAAAACTTTTCCACGTATAGTACATTGACCATTCGACAAAAAAGGCAACAAAAATAAATATAACGATGATACAACAGCAAGTGAACGTCGAGAAAAAATCATCGCTTTTATATCTTAAATTCTAAAACCTCTACGTGCTAATTAATTTTTTACAACCTTGAGCATGCCACTTTTTGAAAGCGTACGGTAAGTAATGAGATACAATCCGGAAGGCTCTTTGGTCAAATCAATTATCGTAGTCACAGCTGGCAGCGCGCTCTCAACGACGGAAACCAATGCACCATTACAGTTGTATACCTCGTAGTTAATAGGCGACTGAAGCTGCTCGTTAGCAAGTATGTGCACGATTCCGTTGGAGGGATTGGGGTAAATCTGAATAGGGTTTTCAGACTGTGAAACAACTGGAACTGACGTTGTCGACGAATTATACACTAAACCCGGGAATTGAATTTCAGTGCCAACGGGATTGCTGGCGACAAACTGCTCTATTCCGCCCGAAGCAGTTCCTACTTGTACATTTAATTCAAAAGAAAAAATACCATCAGTCGTAAATTGACCAACCAGTATTCTATTAGATGCAGTTGGACCGGTAACACCGCCCAGAGCGGCGACAGAGCCATTATCGGTGGTGAATAAATTTCCAGCCTGGCTAATACCATCCAATACTGCGAGGTCACCATTTCCGGTGTTGTTTATTCCTACAAAAGTAACTGCAACAGGAGTTCCTGCCAACATTCCATCGCTGCTGGTAAGCGGAGTTCCTGCACTAGGATCTGCATTGGCTAAAATACCATTGGCGTTACCAACCGATCCGTCCGTATCTTCTGATTTTAAAACACCTAATTTACCATTGCACGTTGCTCCTACTGAAAACCAAGAATCAATCATGGCCGTATTTTTCCGTATGTTGGTAGCACTGGTACTGTTTGGGCTTGTATTCCCATAATCCTCGTTATTAAAAAACGATGTAGTGGTAGACACAGTCAGAAAATGACCCTGCACACCATAAAGTGCCTGAAAATTATACCCTGGCAATAAATCAATATAAACGCGATAAGTCACCGAACCAACGGGCAAAACGCCTGAACTACCAGCGGCATCAGCAGCATCGGATACGTAGTATTTTTCAACAATAACATCTTCTAGACCTTGGGAATATGCACATTGAGCAATAAGTAAAGCAAAAGCAATTGTAATGATTTTATACATGATTTAGCTGATTTTTAGTTAATTTTCAGTCAGCAAATATCTTCTAAAACCGTACCACACATTTTTAAATTTCATTATATAATGTTTACCCGCATGTTACCATCGTGAACAAATTGATTTATTTGTGAATGGCAACTAACAGGATTGTTACAATATTGAAAACAATACAAATTCTTATCACACCTTACCTATAAGCCACCAATACTTAAAAAATCAACACAGCATTGTATGAAAATAAATACACAAGTGTACTCGCCATTTTTTTTCTTGGTAGTCATTTTCATAAGTCTCCCGGGATTTACTTTTGGACAAACCGGCAGCGTGCGCGGTAAAATAATTTCAGACCTCAACAAAGAAGCATTAGCCGGCGTAACGATAAGCAGCGGCTCTACCTATGGAACAGCCACCGATGCGAATGGAAACTACAGCTTAAATCTTCCGGCCGGTAAACACCAGTTGCAAATCAAGCTTATCTCCTACCGTATAGAAACTCGCACTGTCGATATCAAAGCAGGCGAAACCCTCACACTGAACATTTCACTGTACGATGAGTCGCGGGAGCTGGGAACAGTTGTAATAAGCGCTTCCAAGTTTGAACAACGTATTGAAGAGGTAACGGTTTCCATGGAAGTGCTCAAACCCTACCTCATCGAAAATACCGTGGCCACCTCCGCCGATCAAGCACTCGATCAAGTTCCCGGCGTGAGTGTTGTCGACGGACAAGCCAACATCCGAGGCGGTAGCGGATGGAGCTACGGAGCAGGAAGTCGTGTACAGGTGATGGTCGATGACCTTCCATTACTTGCCGCTGATGCTGCCGACGCCAAATGGAGTTTTATTCCAATCGAAAACATTGAACAGGCGGAAGTCGTTAAAGGAGCTTCCTCTGTTCTGTTCGGCTCCTCCGCCTTGAACGGAACCATTAATTTTAGAACAAAGTATCCGACTGAAAAACCACTGACCAAAATCAGCTTCTTTCGCGGCGCCTACGACAATGCATCACACACACTCAACGACACCACGTACCAACTAAACGAATGGAAAAGTCCGTTACAGGGATACACCGGAATTACCGCTTTGCATACCCGCCAGGCCGGTCAGTTCGACATCGTCGTTGGCGCCAATTATTTCAATGATGCGGGCTACCGGCAGGACGAATACGAAGAGCGGCTTCGCGTCAACAGCAACCTGCGCTATCGAGTAAAATCCATCGAAGGACTTTCGCTCGGCGTTAATTTCAACATCATGCACTCTCAAGGAAACAATTACTTCCTCTGGAAAAACGCAAAAGAAGGTGCTTATCTTCCCGGAGAAGGAACGATGTCGGAATACACCACCATGCGCGCGACTGTTGATCCCTTCGCGACCTATATCACACCGAAAGGAAATTCACACAAACTTCGCACCCGTTATTTCCTCACCGACAATCGCAACAACACCGATCAAAGTTCAAAAGCTATTGTTAATTACGGGGAGTATCAGTACCAGCATAAATTTGGCAGCTACTTCACCGCTACCGGCGGACTCATGATTGCTGCAAACAATGTCACGAGTGAATTATACGGTGATCATCTTGGATTGCAAACGGGTGTTTACGCACAAGGCGATTTCAATTACGGAAAATGGAACCTCTCTGCCGGAGCGCGTGCTGAAAAATATTCTGTAGACGACCGCAACGAACAATGGGCGCCGGTGATTCGTACCGGTGTTAACTACCAGCTCACCGAAGGAACGTTTCTGCGTGGATCCTACGGACAAGGCTATCGCTTTCCAAGTATTGCAGAATTGTTTGTAAAAACAAATGTGGGAAGTTTAAGTATTTATCCCGACAGTGTATTAAAACCGGAACGCGGCTGGAGTGCTGAACTCGGCATAAAGCAAGGCTTTATAATTCGCGACTGGAAAGGCTATGTTGACGTCGCTGTTTTTCAAAACGAATACAGTGACATGATGGAATTCACCTTTGCCCAGTGGGGAAATCCGGTGACGGACCCGCTCTTCGGTTTCGGGTTCTCATCGGTGAATATCGGCAACACCCGAATCCGTGGTGTCGAACTTTCAGTAGCCGGAGAAGGAAAACTGGGCGAAAAAACTTCCCTGAGAATTCTCGGAGGCTATACCTATCTCGACCCAAGACTGGTATCGTTCGATAGCACCTGGTTGGCCAAAACCGATACTGCCAATGTCTTGGGAAGCGCGAAAAGTGATTTCTTAAAATACCGCTATCAGCATACTGCAAAAATCGATATGGAACTCAACCGTCCGAAATGGATGATAGGCACAAGTATTCGTTACACAAGTTTTATGGAAAACATCGATAACATCTTTATAAGTCCTTTGTTTGAAATCGCCTTCCCCGGATTCGGTGTCGGATATTACCGCGAACACCATCAAAAGGGAGATGCCGTTGTCGATTTTCGTTCGGCCTGGA
>CAINVI010000072.1 GCA_903854075.1 Candidatus Pollutiaquabacter sp.
CAGCACCCCAACGAACCACATCCAGCACCACGACAGCTTCAAAGGAAATTTCGGCCTCTACTTCAACCTCTGGGACCGCTGGATGGGCACCAATCACCCCGACTACGAGAAGCGTTACCGGGAAGTGGTCGGGCGGGGTTGATAGACCTTGGTCAACGAAAGTCGTGGAACGAGTTAGCAATCAAGAACGCGGTCTGTAATCAGGCCAAATTTCCAGCGCCTTTCGCGCCAGCAACTCTGCACGTAAATGAATTTCTCTCTTCCCCCATCTAGTTGCCTTATGTTCGGAAACAAAAGTGGGTATGGCACGAGTCATGGCATACTCGAAGTTAGTATATTTTAAAACTTTTTCGCCTAACAACTTGTTCTTAACCTCTGAGTTCTCTCCAGGAAGAACAACTGTAAGGTTACCCAAGGTGTCTAGCATGCCGTCCTTAATTCGCTGATATTCCTCAGTTGAGTCGGTGAATATAGCGTCCCAGTCCGTGGTAGTAGTTTGCGGGAAAATATGCTCAATCGATTTATCACTTTCCTGAATATTACGGACATTTTTAAGATCATAAGTGCGATCTAAAGCGCCCAAGATAAAAATCCTCTGTTCTGATTTCCCAAAACCATAGAAAGGCTTCGTCTTAGTACCTTCAAGAACTGCATCGTCCGAAGGATACCACTCGTATAAAGCAGCGATGAGTTTATCAACGTGGGGTCGGCTGGACCTATCTTCATGAACAGCATTCAGCGCACGGCCAAACATACTATTAAGGTTGTTGGAGGCCTCACCGGCCAGGAATCGCCGAACCAGAAAGGCTTCAATGACCTTACATCCGCGCAAAAACTCGGCGTCGTTAAACTCATCGTCAGAACGTAAGCCGTAAAGCCAAAGAACGACTGGGGTAGCTATTTTATCTCCAGCGTGCCTCAAGCGCTCGAATGCCTCTTTAATTTGCGGGTTATCGTGAGTCTTTTGAGTAAAATTAACGTAATGCGCAATTTTCCTCGTCAGCTTCTCAAGGTACCTAATTACCACTTCTTTGTCACTAGATGCGCCTTGACCCTGAAGTTGGCTTTTAATCTCACGGTAAAGTCGATTCTGCATCTCGTAATTACCTCCACTAACCATCGACGCCCACACAAAGAATTCCTGGTCGTCTCTGTCTGGGAGTGCTCGCTCAATCCTCGACCAGTACCTCTTGATTGCATCATCTGCCCGACTGCCAAGCAGCATAAATATGTAGTTTTTGAGCAAATCTAACTCTTCCAACCCCTTCCCCTTCGCATTAAGTGACTCAAAAATTGAGTTAAGATCGTCGATTTCCGATGAACCTAGAATACTGATAAAGCTTAGACGCCTAACTACAACCTGCTCAAGCACCTCAAGATTTAAAGGAAACAGACGGTTAAAGCGCTGAATTTCAACATTCGGTTCCGTAACATCACCCTCGGGCTCCGGCTCGCGCAGGAACTGCTTAAGGAAATAGTGGTAAGTCTTAATTACATAGTCCGACTCTTCCTGCTCCAATCCAATCCCGTCCTTAGATAGCTTACTCATGCCGTCGTGATCAACAACTGCACCAAACGCTCGCGAATCTTTATTCTGTAACCTTAACCGAAGCATCTCGTCTTGGTTTGCTTCGGCGTTAATAAGGTAAGTGTTATTAAACTTATTTCGAATACGCTCGGCTGCCTCCTTGCGACCTTCCTTTGGTAACGTTTTTATTTTGGCATCACGAAGAGCCGCAACTATCGTCATTATTGTCGTAACTCTTTGCTGGCCGTCGATAATTTCAAAAATCGGGATTCCAACGGCACCCTCTCCTGAGAGCACCATGGTACCCATATAATGCTTTGGGATTTTCTTAATGATCGAGTCCCGATCAACGTTACCCCAATGGGGTAACAACTTCGAGTATTGAGCTAAAATGTCCATCCATAGCGCCTCGCGTTCATCCTTCTCCCAAGAGTACGGGCGTTGAAACACTGGGATTTTAAAGATTTTTTGCCCACCAATCAGTCCCAAGAAATCTAGCGGTTCAGCTTTCATATTTGTTATAAATAATAGCCCGTCTTTCCCCAGCTAGCTTAAACGGCGATTATTTTATTATATTACTCTGTAACCAATGGTTAGCTATTACTTTCTCCGTAAAAATCGGTGTCTTTAGAGTGACGGTCATCGGCCTATCGTGCTTTCAAGTTAAAAACTAAGTACGGGCGTGACCCAGTCGCTCCCCTACC
>CAINVI010000073.1 GCA_903854075.1 Candidatus Pollutiaquabacter sp.
AAAAGGGATAATTATCGCGCAAAATCAGCGAAACCGGCATACGTTGGCGGAATTACAGGGCGCTCTGACCAACCTTTGCGATACTGATGAAGAATAACGGTAGATTTTCTACTTTTGCCGTCCCGTTCCAATTAATCTTATCAAAACATGCGTGAACTGCAATTCCGTGAAGCCCTCCGAGAGGCGATGAGTGAAGAAATGCGCAGAGACGAGAACGTCTTCTTGCTCGGTGAAGAGGTAGCCCAATACAACGGTGCTTATAAAGTATCACAAGGAATGCTGGATGAATTCGGTGCACGACGAATAATCGACACGCCGATTTCCGAGCTAGGATTTGCTGGTATGGCAGTTGGTGCAGCCATGAACGGACTGCGCCCGATTGTTGAATTCATGACCTTCAACTTTTCACTGGTAGCCATCGATCAGGTTATCAACTCTGCGGCTAAGATGATGAGCATGAGTGGCGGACAATTCCCGGTACCTATTGTTTTTCGCGGACCTACCGCCTCGGCGGGACAACTCAGTTCGCAGCACTCGCAGGCCTTTGAGAACTGGTACGCCAATTGTCCCGGACTTAAAGTCATTGTTCCCAGCAATCCGGCTGACGCTAAAGGGTTATTAAAATCTGCTATCCGCGACCATGATCCGGTGATCTTCATGGAAAGCGAACAGATGTATGGAGATAAAGGCATGGTGCCCGATGGTGAATACCTTATCCCAATCGGTGTAGCTGATATTAAACGCCCAGGCAAAGATGTCACCATTGTTTCTTTTGGAAAGATGATGAAGGTCGCAATCAAAGCGGCCGAAGAACTGGCCGCCGAGAGTATAGATGCAGAAGTTATTGACTTACGTAGCGTTCGTCCCATCGACTACGGTACAGTAATCGCATCCGTTAAAAAGACCAATCGACTGGTCATCGTTGAAGAATCGTGGCCATTGGCTTCTATTGCTTCCGAGATCGCTTTCATGGTTCAGAAAGAAGCGTTCGACTACCTCGATGCACCGGTCCGCCGGGTGATGGGAGCCGATGTTCCGTTACCTTATGCACCAACCCTGATTGACGCCTACCTGCCGAATCCGGCACGAGTGGTGAACATGGTCAAGGAAGTGATGTACCAGTCCGCGCGCTAGTTTTATCGATTCATTGAGTCGAATAGACCGTCTTTTTTAGGTTTATCAGCTTATTTGCCTGAACGTCCGCAAAGTCGCTGGAAGGTTCCCTAATTTTTCGTATCTTTGTTGGCATAAACAACAAAATGCCTTCATTCTCCGAACTGGGACTGGGCGAAAAAGTGTTGAAGGCCGTCGCCGCGCTGGGATTCCAGCAGCCTACACCCATACAACAACAAGCCATTCCTTTATTGCTTTCCGAAACTACTGATCTTGTGGCACTTGCACAGACAGGAACCGGAAAAACCGCAGCCTTCGGGCTTCCCTTGATCAACCGTCTGGACTTTTCAGGCCGTGATCCACAAGCGCTGGTATTGGCGCCAACTCGTGAACTTTGCGTACAGATCTCCAACGATTTGGCCAAATTCGCTCAATTCGAACACGGTGCGAATATCGTACCGGTTTACGGAGGTGCCAGCATCTCCACACAAATCCGGGCTATCAAACAAGGCGCACACATCATTGTGGCTACTCCCGGACGACTGATCGATATGATTGGCCGTAAAGCCATCCGTCTCAACAACATCAATGTGGTTGTGCTGGATGAAGCCGATGAAATGCTCAACATGGGCTTTCAGGAAGATATTGAAGAGATCCTTTCGCATACACCGGAAGAAAAAAACACCTGGCTCTTCAGTGCCACCATGCCTTCCGAGATTCGCAATATTGCGGAACAGTTCATGCGTAATCCGCAGGAACTGGTCATGGGACGCCAGAATGATGCTGCCGACAACCTTGAACACCACTACTACGTCATTCACGAGCGCGATCGTTATCCTGCACTCAAGCGACTTCTTGACGCCAGTCCGGAATTGTTTGCGGTAGTTTTCTGTCGCACCAAAATGGATACGCAAAAAGTAGCCGAGCAACTTATCCGTGATGGCTACAACGCTGATGCACTGCACGGCGACCTCAGCCAGCAACAACGCGACAAGGTCATGGACCGTTATCGTCAACGTTCGCTGCAGGTACTTGTTGCCACCGACGTGGCTGCCCGTGGAATTGACGTGAGTGATATCACGCACGTAATCCATTACCACCTTCCGGACGAGATCGAAAATTATACGCACCGAAGCGGGCGTACTGCCCGTGCCGGAAAATCAGGCCTCTCCCTCTCGCTGGTGAATATCCGTGAACAAGACAAGATTCGTCAGATCGAGCGAAAACTGAAGCGCAAGTTTCACCTTACCCGAATTCCGGATGCCCTTGAAATTGGCGAGCAGCAGCTGTTGCATTTCGTCCACAAGATCCGCTCTGTAGAAGTGAATGAAAAAGGTATATCAAAATACCTGGCACCGGTTTTTGAAGAATTGCAAGAACTGGATAAAGAGGCACTGATCAAACGTATTGTCAGTCTCGAGTTCAACCGCTTCCTGGATTATTACCGTAATGCTCAGGACCTCAATGTCGACCTTGCTCATCAAGGCCGTCAAAGCAGTGAGCGCTATCCTTCACGCGGACCACGCATGTTTATTAGTCTTGGATCGGTCGACGGACTGGACAAAGGCGGTATGCTTGGATATGTACTGGATGTCACAGGCCTAAACAAAACATGCGTCGGTCGTATTGAAATCAAGCCGGTTTATGCGTTCATCGAATTTGAAAACGATGAACAAATCGAGGTAGCTCTCAATGCATTCCGCGGAGAAGTTTTCAAAGGCCGAAATGTCCGTGTAGACCGTGCCGAAGGCTCCGGCGGCGGAAAATCGTCGTCCGGTGGCAAAGGCGGCTATTCCGGCAAAAAAGGCGGCTTCGGGGACAAAAAAGGCGGCTTCGGGGACAAAAAAGGCGGCTTCGGGGACAAAAAAGGCGGTTTTTCAGGCAAAAAAAGCTTTAGCGACCGTGGTGGTAAAAAGGATTTCAACAGCCGGGATAAGAAAGAGCGTCGTCGCTATTGATTTTCCTGTTGAATTTCCAAGTATCTTGGCACTAATCAATACACCGTTTGAGTATCAGGCGGTAATTACAACACTACAATGTCAAATTTAAAATTCAGCGGAAACAACTCTGCATTTTATATCGATCTCAAGCAACGCGTAAATCGTTACTTTGAAGAGAACAAAATGAACGTTCACGGAGGCAACAAATTGCTTCTTAAAGCAATTATCCTCCTGAGTTCGTTCTTCGTCTTGTACTTCCTGCTCGCCTTTCATCAACTGTCTAATTTCTGGAGTTTAATGGCTTGCATTCCGTTCGCGCTACTAACAGCCGGCATCGGCTTCAACATCATGCACGACGGGGCGCACGGCAGTTTATCCACGCATCCTTTCGTGAATAAACTTGCGGCGTTATCGTTGAATATGCTGGGGGCCAGCTCCTTCATGTGGAACATCAAACACAACATCATCCATCACACCTACACCAACGTGGAAGATCATGATGATGATATTCTGAATCAGCCGATGTTCCGCATGTCACCGGCGCAACGGAAGTTCGGCATCCACAAGTTCCAGCACTTGTACTGGCCATTGGGCTACGGTTTAACGTATATGTCCTGGATTTTCTTTCTGGATATCCGCAAGTACTTTAACAAACAGATCGCACGGCGCGAAGGCATCAAGTTTCCACTCAGTGTTCATTTCGGATTCTGGATGACCAAGCTGTTGTACATCTTCTTCTTCATCGTGGTGCCATTACAGTATTACACAGTCAGTGAATTTCTAATCGGTTATATTTTCTACACCTTCACCACCGGTATCATCATCAGTGTGATTTTCCAGCTGGCACATATTGTAGAGGGGACTTCTTTTGCAGCTCCTGACCCGCATAGTCAAACACTGGAAAACGACTGGGCTACACATCAGGTTAAAACAACGGCTAATTTTGCTACAAAGAACCCGATTATCACCTGGTTCGCAGGCGGACTAAACTTTCAGGTAGAGCACCACTTATTCCCGCGTATCTCGCACGTACATTATCCCGCACTAAGTGCAATCGTTGCAGAAACATGCCAGGCCCACGGTCTGAATTATCTGGTGCAACCCACTATGCTCGGCGCCATTAGTTCGCACATCAAATTCCTGCACCGACTCGGTAACAAAGATTAAAAAATGAAATAAAAACGATTACAAGCCGCCTCCGGGCGGCTTTTTTTATGCCCACCCCCTATTTTTTCAACAGTTGCTCGTAAATTTTATAACTTTTTACTTGACACCCCCCTTATTTAAAGGGTATATTTGCCAAAAAGCATACAATTTAACCCTTAACCCCCTAAAAAATGAGTAACATTCGCTTCAGAGCCCTTGAAACTATGCACAACCGTGAACCGATTGCGGTTACTGTACCGGAAGGAAAGATTTCCGATTACTTCGCGCAGCACGTTTTCAATCAGGATCAGATGCAACGTTATCTATCCAAAGACGCTTACCGCGCTGTCATGGATGCCATTCATCACGGAGTGACCATTGACCGGAAGATGGCCGGTCAAATCGCTATCGGCATGAAAGAATGGGCCAACAGCAAAGGCGCAACACACTACACCCACTGGTTTCAGCCGCTGACCGGCTTAACGGCCGAGAAGCACGACTCCTTCTTCGAATCCATGGACGGCAAAGCACTGGAGCAATTCTCCGCCAACGCCTTGGTACAGCAAGAACCAGACGCGTCTTCATTTCCAAGTGGCGGTATACGTAACACTTTCGAGGCGCGGGGTTACACGGCGTGGGAT
>CAINVI010000074.1 GCA_903854075.1 Candidatus Pollutiaquabacter sp.
TGGAGCGCTGATGGTAAGTTGATTTACTTCCTCAACGATGCTGGAGGCACTTCTCAACTTTGGTCAATTGCAACTGATGGTAGTGCTAAAAAGCAGCTCTCTAAATTGACGGACGATATCAACGCTTATGGTATCTCTGCCAATGGTAAATCCATTTGGATGGCGATGGATGTGAAGGTTGGTAAGTTCAACGGAAAAGATATTTACGGAGATCTGCCGAAAACTTCCGGTCGTATCTATGATGATCTGATGATGCGTCATTGGGATACTTGGGATAACGGTACCTACAGTCACGTTTTTGTGGCTGCGTTATCGGCGGACGGAGTCGGGGAGCCCAAGGATATCATGGCGAACGAACCGTACGATTGTCCGATGAAACCTAACGGAGGCGATGATGAAATCTGCTGGAATCCAGAAGGAACTATCGCAGCGTATACCTGCAAAAAATCGATCGGTCGAGAGTATGCCGTCGGAACCAATTCGGATATCTATCTCTATACAGTTGCAACTGGGGCTACCAAGAATATTACGGATGGCATGAATGGTTACGACAAGAGTCCGTTGTTTTCGCCGGATGGTAAGAAGTTGGTTTGGGCCAGTCAGGCAGAAGCCGGCAACGAAGCTGATCGGGCCCGACTTTATTACATGGAAGTAATGTCTGGAAACATACGTGATCTTAGTGTTGGCTTCGATCAGAATTTCGAAAATGCAGCGTGGAGTAACGACAGTCAGCGACTTTATTTCATCAGCTCTACGAACGGAACGCAGCAAGTATACGTGTATGACTTTCGTTTGAAGAGTGCGTTGCCTATCCGGCAGATCACCAAGGACGTTGCGAATCATTTCGAAATCACCGTATCCTTTAACCCGAAGTCTAATCGTGACTTGATCATGACTAATCGTATGTCCATGTCGGCTCCACCGGAATTGTACTTGATTGATGGTGAAAGTGGAAAGTCAAGTGCTTTGACAGCTACCAATTCGGCCTTGCTTTCGGGAATAAAAATGGGAGAGGTGCAGCAGCGCATGATTCGTGCTACTGATGGAAAGGAAATTTTGACATGGGTGATTCTTCCTCCTGATTTCGATCCAAACAAGAAATATCCTACGTTGCTTTATTGCCAGGGCGGTCCGCAATCGATGGTTGGCCAGTCATGGTCCTACCGTTGGAACTTTCAGTTGATGGCGGCCAAAGGATACATCGTTGTGGCTCCTAACCGCCGCGGATTACCCGGGTTCGGCAGCGAATGGAATGATGCTATATCCGGCGATTGGGGCGGACAAGCCATGAAGGATTTGTTGAGCGCCATTGATTCTGTAGCTCGCGAACCGTACGTGGATAAGGACCGTTTGGGTGCAGTAGGCGCCAGCTTTGGCGGTTTCTCCGTCTTCTGGTTGGCCGGAAACCACAATAAACGATTCAAGGCGTTTATATCCCATAATGGAGTTTACAATATGGAAAGTATGCTGGCTACCGAAGAAATCTTCTTCTACCAGCACGAGAACCAAGGCTTCCCTTGGGATTTGCCAAAGCCGAAAGCGTACACACAATTCTCGCCCAGCAATTATGTTGGAAAGTGGGATACTCCAATTCTCATCATTGCCAACGAAAAAGATTACAGAGTACCGTATAACCAGGGTTTGGAGGCATTTACTGCGGCCCGCTTACGCAACGTTCCGTCACAGTTGCTGACCTTCCCGGATGAAAACCACTGGGTATTGAAGCCCCAGAACAGCGTGTTGTGGCAGCGCGTGTTTTATAACTGGCTGGATAAATACCTGAAATAAGCACTTTCCGTTTTTTAGCCTCAAATTGGTTTAGAATAAGGAAAAATGCTATTTTTGCAGCCCACTTCCGTGTAGCAATCGCTACACGGTTATTTGCCCAGGTGGCGAAATTGGTAGACGCACCA
>CAINVI010000075.1 GCA_903854075.1 Candidatus Pollutiaquabacter sp.
AAAAAAGCAAATAAATTGTCGGGCGGACAGCAGCAGCGAGTAGCTATTGCCAGAGCACTGATCAATGATCCGGCAATTATTTTCGGCGATGAACCCACCGGAAATCTCGACTCTAAAAATTCACAATTAGTAATTGATTTACTGAAAGAACTTAAGCGAGACCTTCATCAGACCATTTGCATCGTCACACATGACATGAATCTTGCCGAACAAACTGACCGTACCATTACACTCCACGACGGCGAAATTCTAAAGCAGGAGGTACGTTCATGATCAAGCTATCTATTGTCTCGTACCTGAATAGTCTACCTTTTTTAAAAGGCCTTCAAAAAAGTTCGTTATCATCACGCCTAACGATCAGTGAAGATGCTCCTGCGGTTTGTGCCGATAAAATTTCCAGTGGTGCCGCCGATATCGGACTTGTGCCAGTTGCGGTGCTTCCCACCCTTCCATCCTACTCCATCGTTTCTGATTATTGCATTGGCTGCATAGGAGAAGTCTATTCGGTACTGCTACTCAGCGATGTCCCGTTACACGAGATTACACATATTAAACTCGATTATCAATCGCGCACTTCGGTACAACTGGTTCGTATTCTGGCTCAACACCACTGGAAAATATCACCGAAATGGGAAGATTCAACTTCCGGTTTTGAAGCTAAAATTACAGGGACTACTGCCGGCGTAGTCATAGGTGACCGCGCCATGGTGGAGCGAAAAAAACATTCGTATATCTATGATCTAGGAACTGCCTGGTTTGACATGACAGGGTTGCCATTTGTTTTTGCGGTTTGGATAGCCACACTGCCACCAAACGAAGAATTAATCGTCGCGCTGAACAGCGCATTTGCAGAAGGAATTGGCAGTATACCGGAGCTTGTTGCCGGCATCAAGGTTCCATTTGCTACTCCCGAAGAAATTAAGAAGTACCTGGAGCACTACATTCAGTACGATTACGGATCAGAACAACAAAAAGGAATGACATTGTTCTTGGACTATGTAAGAACACTGCCGGAACTCCATTAAAAAAGGGACCTTGTTGGTCCCTTTATTTTAGTTCTTCAGTGCGCGTTTAGCGTGCAAGGATCAATCGAACCGTTCGGTTCACCGATGTATTGGACAAGTTCAAGAAATAAACACCGTCTGCATGACGGCGCATATCTAATTGAATAACTTGTCCTGCAGGCTGCGTGAGCAATTGCTGCTCGACGACGCGTCCCAGCTGATCAGAAATGGTCAGTTGCAAATCACCGATACTAGCAGGTGCCAGGAACAAATCCAGGTTAAAAATACCATCTGCCGGATTTGGATAAATACTAAAGCTGAAAACTTTATCCAATTCACTGATACCGGTGGGAGATTCGCACGCTGTGGAGGATAATAAATCAGGATAAAATGTATTCATGGCATTGGACATGCGCAGCGATTGCTGGTTGGTGAACATATTGAGGCAGATGTCATCCCCATAATCCATATAATTCATGAACTGAACGCCATTCCCGGAAGGCTGGCAGGCATCCAATACCGGATAATTTGGACAACCGTAATTTTCACCGGCTTGATTTGGAGTATCGGAACAAAAGTCGGAACCGGAACAAGCACCGTTATCGTCGCCCCAAATGTGCGACAAGCGGAAGCAATGCGATATTTCATGCACGGCGGTACGCCCTAAATTGTAGCTGGCAAGTAATGGGAAACCGGCACCACGACCGAAAGCGTTGTAGGTGACTACAAGTCCGTAGGTTGCTGAAGCTGCAGCTGTAGGAAATTCTCCATAACCTAAGATGCCACCACCCATATTACACACCCAAATATTCAGATACCGTGTCTGGTCCCAGGGGTTCAAACCACCATTGGCATAGCGCTTCACATTATCGTTTGTACTGAAAGAGGTTACAGTAGTTTGCCTACGTTCAATACCGTTCGTCGGATTTCCGTTGGTATCCACCTGTGCCAGACAAAAACGAAAATTAGTCGGAGCAGCTACCGGACGAAAGGCTGCGGGAGTATTATTAGTATCCGCATTCAAGCGGGCGAAATC
>CAINVI010000076.1 GCA_903854075.1 Candidatus Pollutiaquabacter sp.
AAATCCTGCCGTCAAATGGCTAAGGAAAAAACCGGAGCGATTATCGTCTTGGCCAAATCTTCGGAACTTAAATATTACTCAAGTACCGGCGACTTCATGAACGCTGCAATTTCACAGCGATTAATTGAAAGCATTTTCTTCAAGAATTCTCCGCTACACGATGGCGCCATCATCGTAGTAAACAATAAGATTAAGGCGGCACGCTGCATTCTTCCTGTTACGGAAAACGTGGAACTCCCCGTCCATCTTGGTATGCGACACCGCGCTGCGATTGGGATCACTGAACAAAGTGACGCTATAGCGGTGGCGGTATCCGAGGAAACCGGCGAAATCGCAGTCGCTAAAGAAGGGCAATTAAGACTTAATGTAGGCGTTGAAGACCTGGAGCGGATTCTCGCAGAAGAATTCACCAGTTAAGCTGTTTTATTGAGAAGCTCCCAAGGAGTCTTCACGCGCCATAAAAAAGCGCACCAGCTCTTCATCAGACATTCCGGAATTCAATTGATCCAAGGCAGCTTGTGCAGAGGGTGCCAACGCATGTTGCGGAAATCGCGTTATGAACTCCTGATAAGCCACACGTGCAGCCAATTTATCGTTAAGACTGTTTTGAAAAACAAATCCTTTCATAAACAACGCAGCAGCTACTTTTTTAGATGAAGGATAACTGTCGACCAACATGGTGTAATACTCCAGCGCCAACTTATCATGGCTCAACCCTTGCGCTATATCCGCTGCTTTAAACAGATACTCCGGATTTAACGAATCACCGGGAAATTGCCGAACAAAATCAGCATACGCTTTCAACATAGCTGCTCCCTTCTGAGGGTCGACAACCTTGACGGTATCGGATAACAGCGATTGCTCTTGCACCGTAATACGCTCGATTGATTTCTCGCGTTCGGAGGTGCAGGAGTAGAATAAAATGGACCATATAAATGCGGTCGGCATCCAAAACCGACTAAAAGATGTTTGCATGAGGACTACTTTTTTACAGGGAAACGCATTTTATACTCTACATTAATTTTTCCTTTGGAAATATCATCCAGTTTTTTCTGAATAAGTCGTCTTCGCAAGGGCGAAATATGGTCGGTAATCAATACGCCCTCAATATGATCATATTCGTGCTGAATGATGCGCGCAGCAATACCGCTGTATGTTTCTACGTGCTTGTTCCAGTGTTCGTCAAAGTATTCGATAACGATAGACTCCTTTCGTAAGACATCCTCGCGCACGCGAGGAATACTCAGGCACCCCTCGTTCATCTTCCAGGGATCACCGGACTCTTCGGTAATTTGGGCGTTGATAAACACCTTCTTAAAACCCGAAAGCGAATCATCCTCATCATCAAATGGAGAACCATCAATAACAAACAAGCGAATCGACAATCCAATTTGCGGAGCTGCTAGTCCGACACCTTGACTTTTGTACATGGTCTCGAACATGTTTTCAATGATTTTCGGCAACTCTGGATAATCTCTCCCGATCGCTTCCGCTCGTTTTTTAAGTACGGGATCTCCGTAGGCAACAACTGGATAAATCATAGTTTTCAATGGGGTTGAATAGCCATCCAGGATTGAAGAATGATGACCGCACTCGTCTGATCCACCAGTTCCTTGCGTTGGCGATCCTTCTTTTTAAGACCGGAATCCAGCAAGGCACGGGTAGCCATTTTGGAGGTAAATCGTTCATCCACTCTGTCCACCGGAACAGCCGGAAATATTTTTCTTAGCATCGCCACGAACTTCTCCACTTCCGGGGTGATGGATGAAGGCGTATTATCCGAGTTCTTAGGCTCCCCGACTACAAACCGCTCGATCACCTCCTTTTCGTGATACGCCTTCAGATAGGGAACTATTTCGTGCACAAGCACCGTATCCAGGGCGGTGGCGATAATACGAGACGGATCCGTGACGGCAAGTCCGATACGCTTGGTTCCGTAATCAATGGCCAGAATCCTTGACATTTCGTGCAAAGATAAAATGCCTACACGTTTGAAGTTTGAAAATGGAGGCTTTTCTTTGCGTATAATTAACAATTCTATGCAAAACCTTATCGAAAAGGCCTGGGAAGACCGGAATTTACTCAAAGAAGCCGCCACACAGGAGGCTATCCGTTACGTTATTGAAGAATTGGACAAAGGGCGACTTCGTGTGGCCGCACCGACCGCCGATGGCTGGACGGTGCACGAATGGGTCAAAAAGGCTGTCATTCTATACTTCCCCATTCAAGGCATGGAAACCCTTCACGCCGGGCCGATGGAGTTCCACGATAAAATGAAACTGAAGTCCAATTATGCGGCGCTGGGTGTGCGGGTCGTACCACACGGAGTAGCCCGCTATGGCAGTTACCTGGCAAAAGGCGTCATCATGATGCCTTCCTATGTTAATATTGGTGCATATGTCGATGAAGGCACCATGGTCGACACCTGGGCAACGGTCGGTTCCTGCGGACAGATCGGTAAGCATGTCCATCTAAGCGGCGGTGTTGGAATCGGCGGCGTCCTCGAACCGGTACAAGCAGCTCCGGTGATCATAGAAGACAACTGCTTTATCGGCTCCCGCAGTATTGTGGTGGAAGGAGTACGCGTATGTAAAGAAGCTGTTCTTGGCGCAAACGTAGTGCTCACCATGTCTACCAAAATCATTGATGTTACCGGCGATAAACCGGTAGAATACAAAGGTATCGTTCCGGAACGTTCCGTCGTTATCCCAGGATCTTATAACAAGCAGTTCCCGGCTGGTGAATATCAGGTACCTTGTGCATTAATTATCGGACGCCGTAAAGAAAGCACAGACAAGAAAACATCTCTCAATGATGCATTACGCGATCATAGCGTAGCAGTCTAATCATGTACCGCCGCTTTCTTGTCATACAAACCGCGTTTACCGGCGATGCTATTCTGGCAAGTGCTGTTCTGGAAAAATTACATCTTCATTTTCCGGAAGCACACATCGATATCCTGGTTCGAAAAGGCAATGAAAGTCTTTTTGCGAACCATCCGTTTCTTCATGCAGTTTTGGTGTGGAACAAACAGCAACATAAATTCCGGCATTTGCTGAAAATGTTGCTAACGATTCGTCGCTCTCGTTACGACTGCGTCATCAATTTACACCGATTTGCTACTTCCGGCTTGCTGACGGCTTTTTCCGGTGCGAAAGAAACATCCGGATTTGACAAGAATCCTATTTCTTTTCTTTTCACCCGGAAAATAAAACACGTCATTGGTGACGGTCGCCATGAAACGGAAAGAAATCAGACACTGATAGCCCATTTTACAGACGATAAGGCCGCACTTCCAAAACTCTACCCCTCCGTAGAGGATCGACAACTAATTCGTCGCTATCAGGAACAAAAATATATTTGTATCGCACCCGGATCTGTCTGGTTCACCAAGACCTGGCCGGAAGAGAAGTGGTTGCAATTCATCCATCTATTTTACCGGCGCTATCCGGAAGTCAGAGTCTACCTATTGGGAGCTCCTTCCGAAAAACCAGTGTGTGATCGAATAATTTCTGCCGCGCCTAATTCGGTTGCCCACTCCTTGTGCGGAACAATTTCACTACTGCAGTCAGCGGCATTGATGCAAGGTGCTACGATGAACTATGTAAATGATTCTGCACCGATGCACCTCGCAAGCGCTATGAATGCACCTGTGACGGCTGTCTATTGCTCAACACTGCCTAATTTCGGCTTCGGGCCGCTGTCAGATCAGTCACACGTTGTTGAAACCAGACAGTCGCTGGAATGCCGCCCGTGTGGACTGCACGGACATCGGCAATGTCCGCAAGGACACTTCGCCTGCGCCAATACAATTGAAGAAGAATCGTTACTTACTATATCCTGAGTATGGACAACATCAAGGAAGAAATCAAGAAGACTGTAGAAGTGCTTAAAAAGGGCGGAATTATTCTCTACCCTACCGACACGATCTGGGGCATCGGCTGTGATGCGACCAATGAAGCAGCCGTACAACGAATATTGGATCTTAAAGGACGCGTATCAGACAAAGGACTAATTGTATTGCTTGATTTTGCAGGCCGACTGGAAACCTACGTAAAGGAAGTCCCCAACAATGCCTGGGACCTTATCGAATTTGCTGAAAAACCGCTGACGATTATTTACGATACTGCGCAACGAATCGCCGAAAGCGCCACAGCCAAGGATGGATCTATCGGTATTCGGATTACGAAAGATGAATTTTGTAAGCGCGTGGTTGAACAACTGAAGAAACCAATTGTGTCCACTTCTGCCAATATCAGCGGTCGGCCATTCCCCGATTCGTATACAGATATTGAAGATGAAGTCCTTAAGGGTGTTGATTATGTCGTAAATTTGCGCCGCACTGAAAAAAAAGAGAATCCGCCTTCAACGGTTATCCGCTTAAAAAATGACGGGCAAATAACGTTCCTGCGCTCCTGATCTTGCATGAAGCAACACCTTCAACATCCCATCTTCAATATCATTGCCAAAGCTTCCGCCGAAATGGAAACGGCAGCTTACGTAGTGGGTGGATATGTAAGGGACATATTCTTGAAGCGTGAATCCAAAGATATTGACGTAGTAGTACTCGGCAGCGGTATCGATCTGGCACATCGTGTAGCAGAACTTTTAGGACCTGACGTTTCCGTGAGCTTCTTCAAGAACTTTGGAACAGCAATGATTAATCATGAAGGACTAGAAATAGAATTTGTTGGTGCCCGAAAAGAATCATACCGCAGTGACTCGAGAAAGCCTATTGTAGAGTCCGGCACCCTGGAAGACGACCAACAACGTCGAGACTTTACGATCAATGCTATGGCTATTTGCCTTTCAGATGATCACTTCGGCGAACTGATTGATCCTTTTAATGGCATTCAGGACCTGAAAGATAAGGTGATCCGTACTCCGCTGGATTCGGACATCACATTTTCAGACGATCCTTTACGTATGATGCGTGCAGTACGCTTCGCGTCACAACTCCACTTTACAATCGCCGATCGCGAGTTTGAAGCTATCCAAAGAAATGTGCACCGGATGGAAATCGTATCCGTGGAGCGAATTGCCGACGAATTCAATAAGATTTTACTTTCAAAAAAACCTTCTGTCGGACTCGACCTCATGTTTCGTTCCGGGCTCGTCCATCAGACGTTTCCTCAATTGCAAGCACTGCACGGTGTTGAATACGTGAATGGAAAAGGACACAAGGACAATTTCTACCATACGTTACAGGTATTAGATAATGTCGCCGTTCAAAGTGAAGACCTTTGGCTCCGTTGGGCCGCTTTGCTTCACGACATTGCCAAACCGGCTACCAAACGATTTGAACCTGGACATGGCTGGACGTTTCACGGGCACGAGGACAAAGGAGCCCGGATGGTAAAACATATTTTCAGGCAGTTCAAATTGCCGATGAATGAGAAAATGAAATTCGTGGAAAAGCTGGTGCTTCTTCACCTTCGACCGATCGTTTTGGCGCAGGATCATATTACCGACTCTGCCATACGCCGCTTACTGTTTGATGCTGGAGAAGATATTGACGCGCTTATGATTCTTTGTCATGCCGATGTTACCACGAAAAATGAATATAAAATCCGGCGCTACAAAGATAATTTCCGAAAAGTACAGGAAAAATTAAAAGAAGTCGAAGAAAAGGACCGAATACGGAACTGGCAACCCCCGATTACCGGCGAACACATCATGGATCACTTCTCCATAGGTCCGGGTCGTGAAGTAGGTATAATAAAAACAGCTATCCGTGAAGCCATACTGGAAGGGGAAATCAGAAATGAATATGAAGAAGCATTCGAATTCATGCTTCGTAAAGGTGTCGAGTTAGGACTTACCGGAAAATCATCCGAATAATAATTTTACCCCTATTTTCTGTGTAGCTAATAACTAATTAAGAATTTTCTTTCTATTTTTGGAAGGGAAACATTACCACTGTATGGCTATTTACCGATTCAGAATCACTTTTGAAGATTACGACGACGTGACGCGCGACGTGGAGATTCGTTCTACGCAATCGTTCGAGGACTTGCATCATGCCCTTCATAGTTCAATTGGATTCGATGCTGCAAAAGCAGCTTCTTTTTTCATGAGTGACGATCACTGGATGAAAGGTCAAGAGATTTCCAACCGTGAACTGAAGGAAAGCGAAGTCGAAAAAGTCGCTTCCCTCCGAAAAGCGCGCTTGTGTGATTTCATCGCCGACCCTCACCAGAAAATCTACTATATTTTCGATCCGGAAACACAATGGACATTCCGCATAGAGCTGATCAAGATTTTGGTGCAAGAGGAAGCCGGTGCGTCCTATCCACGTTGTATTAAATCAACCGGAGAGGCTCCCAAGCAATTCGGCAATTCGGTCGTCGGAGCTTTGCCGATTCCGGAAGATTTTGATCCGGAGCTCATGGACGACTTGCTTGATGACGATGAGGATGATTCCGACAGTGATGGCGAAGAAACGATCATCGCGGGCGCTGAAGACGTGAGTGATATGGGCGAACTGGATACTAACGAAGAAGAAAAAGAAGAAGACGAAGAGTTTGAACCTGCTGACGATGATATGGCAGACGAAGACAGTCGTGAAGGTGATGATTACTAATTTAAGGCACACTTGAAAAACCCCTCCTACGAGGGGTTTTTAGTTAACTACTATGAATTTTCTGATCGTAATTGGCGGACCGACCGCAGCAGGAAAAACGTCACTTGCCATTAACCTGGCGCATCAATTTGATGCTGAAATAATATCCGCTGATTCGCGTCAATTCTACCGGGAAATGACGATTGGCACAGCCAAGCCATCGCAGCAAGAATTAGACAGCGTTACACACCATTTCATCGATTCCCTCAGTATACACGAAACCTACGATATTTCACAGTTCGAGCACGACACCATGAAGCTACTCGAACAAAAATTCAAGGAGCACAGCACTATGATCATGGTGGGCGGCAGCGGACTTTACCACGAAGCTGTCATTCACGGACTTGACGATTTACCGCCTAAAAGTGATACAATAAGAGCTGCGCTTCAGCTACAATTGAACGAAGCAGGATTAACCTCCCTACAAGAGGAACTCAAAAAACGTGATCCGGACACCGCACAAAGAATAGACCTTAATAATCCACTGCGGGTAGTACGAGCTTTGGAAATCTGCCGAATAACAGAACAACCCTACTCCTCTTTTCTCGGTAAAAAGAAAAACAAACGGCAGTTCACACCTTTACTAATTGCTGTAGCTCCCGAACGCACCTCGCTGTATGAAAGGATAAATCAACGAGTAGATCAGATGATCGCCGAGGGACTGGTAAACGAAGCCAGGTCGCTTCTTTCCTTCCGACAACTCCACGCGCTGCACACCGTCGGCTATAGTGAACTCTTTGATCATTTCGACGACAAGTATTCATTGGAAGAAGCCATTGAAAAAATCAAGCAGCACACCCGGAATTATGCGAAGCGTCAAATGACCTGGTTCAGAAACCAATCGAATTATACCATTTTTCACCCGGAGAACATCGCAGGCATTACGGATTGGATCCGCTCAAAAATAACCTCATTAAAAAGGACATAAAAAAAACGCGGAAAGAACTTCCGCGTTTTTTTTTGCAAAAACTTCACTGATATTAATTTTCAGGATTCAGGACAAATCGGGCGTAATTATCCGTGATCAAATATTTGTTGGCAAACGATTTAATATCATCCGCCTTAAGTGTATTTACCCAATCATTATACTTTGTAAGATCCAGGATATTTTCACCATTCTGAGCATTCCCGGAAATTGTTCCCAACCAAAATTGATTTTCCTTAACACGTGTTTCATGCTCACGAATAAAAGTCTCTTTGATTTTCGTCAGATTTTTCTCTTCACAACCCTTTTCTTTGACTTCTTTAATTACATCGAGGGCTGCATTGGTAAGCATTTCCACATTATCAGGAGAGCACGAGAAGAAAATCATGAACTCCAAATTCTCTTTTGGATAGTGCTTGGGTGAAACGTTACAAGAAACACCGTAAACGCCGCTCTTTTCCTCACGCAACACTTCACGCAAACGAATCTCCATCAGCTTTTTCACCGCCGACACTTCGTTACGGTTAGTACGATTGAACTCAAATGGCATATTGAAACGCATCATTACTGCACTGCGAGGCTCAGTTCCCTTCTTTACCTCACGCTCAAACTTACCTTTCGGTGAGGCTACACCCATATCCGTCCAGGACTGATTCTTATTTATTGCCGGCAGACTGGCAAGATACTTTTCCAACATCGGCTGAATTTCTTCGGGCTTGACATTACCGACGAATACAAACGTAAATCCGCTGGCGTCAGCATAGCGTTCTTTGTATACACTGATAGCCTTATCCAGATCGATCTCCATCATTTGATCAGCGGTACGCGGACGGAAGTGATAATTGTATCCGGACATTGCATAGGTGATGGTATCAAAAAAGACCGACTGCGGATCAGCACCTCTGTTTTTAAGGGCTGCCATGTTGTTGGCGATATAAGCACTGAAGGCTGCTGTATCCTTACGTGGCTCGGTAAAGGATTTGTAAATCAGCTGAAACATGGTTTCCATGTCTTTCGGTGCGCAACTGCCGTTAAAACCCTGCTGCAAATCAGAAACAAACGGAGAACAGCTCACAATCTTTCCGGACATCGCCTTTTCCATGGCCGTGGCATCAAACTCACCAAGACCTGACTCCTCAACAATTTCATCACAGGAAACAGCTGACATGAAATCTTTTTCCGGGTATCCGGACCAACCGCCCCAACTGTAAGCCGTAAAAAGAATCTCATTTTTAAAGTCAGTAGGTTTTACGAAAACACGAATACCATTGGAAAGCTTGTATTCCGTAATTCCCAATGCTTCAACTTTCGCGGTGCTGACTACTTTCCCTCCTTTGATGGAAGCAGCATCCACCATCGGCTTGTTGACGACTTTGTCTTCATAAGGCTTAACATCCAGCTTTTGCATGCCGCTCATGACCTCGCGGATACGCTGTTCGGAAGGCATTTTCAGGGACGGCTTATCAGGAGCAGTAATAATGACTACACAGTTTTCTCCGTCAGTAATCCACTTTTTGGAAAATGCATTAACCTCCTCCAGGGTGATGCCGGAAAGATATTGCTTATACACTTCGTACTCGTAGGAAATACCGGGAGCAGGTTCCTCCGTAAGGAAGTTAGCCACGTATTCCATAGCGAGGTTTCGAGACTCCGTTTTATCACGTTCGTTATAAATCTTTTCAATACGGCTCATCAATGATGCCTTCTGACGCTCCAGTTCGGTAGCGGTAAATCCGAAACGGCGAACACGCTCGTTTTCCGTAACAACAGTGGTAAGAGCACGATCAATACCATCTTCTTTAGCAATGGAATACGTCATGTAAGCATCCTTATTACGGACCAGGTCACTATAGCCGGCACCGGCATATATAAACGCCGGATCGGATTGGCGGGACAATTCCGACAAACGCGCCTCCATCATTCCGGTGAATAATTGCTGTGCCATGGAACGGCGATAATCTGCCACCGTTTTTACTTCTTCCACCGGCTGCTTATAAATCATTTCAATCTGCGCATACTGAGCTTCCTTATCGGTTGCTGTTGCTACCGCCAATTGTTTTTCGTCCGGAACCGGCCAAACCTGCAATGGACGTTCATTATCCTTGGAAGGGATGGCAGAAAACTGGCGGATGATTTTTTGTTCCATCTCTGCCACGTCGAAATCGCCGACAGCTATTACTGCCATGAGATCCGGACGGTACCAATCGTAATAGAAGTTACGCAATGTCGACTGTTTGCAACCTTCAATGATTTCTTTTTTACCGATAGGCAAACGGTCCTGATATCGGGAGTTACGGAATAAGATCGGCCAGTACGCACGACGCAAACGCTCGTCAGCACCTTGACCAAGCCGCCATTCTTCTACAACAACACCGCGCTCCTTCTCTACTTCCATAGAATCAAAAGCTAGATTGTGCGCCCAGTCTTCCAGGATTTGTAATCCTTTATCAACGATTTCCGTTTTATCCGTAGGTAATTGAAGCATGTATACCGTTTCATCGAAACTGGTATAAGCGTTCAAGTGCGCTCCAAATTTGGTTCCAACAGACTCAAGGTAGTCGACGATTTCACTTTTCTTGAAGTTCTTGGTACCATTGAAAGCAAGGTGTTCGACAACGTGTGCCAGGCCCTGCTGATCGTCATTCTCGGCCGTTGAGCCGGCATTAACCGCCAAGCGAAACTCCGCTCGTTTTTCCGGACGGGAATTTTTCTTGACGTAGTACCGAATGCCATTCGGCAAAACACCGGTTTTTACCGTAGGATCCAGTGGAAGTGTGGCATTCAAATCGGCCTGACCCTGCGCAAAGAAGCACAACAGCAAACCGGGAAGGATGAACAATATTCGTTTCATGCGATGAGGTTGATTTTGAAGCCCCAAGTTACGGAGTGACAACCGAATTACACAACCTTTACAGAAAAATAACCAATATTAACAATTTAAAAATGAGGCAATTATCAATAATAAAAGCAACGAAAAACAGAAAAATGCAAAA
>CAINVI010000077.1 GCA_903854075.1 Candidatus Pollutiaquabacter sp.
CTCCGGTAGTCAAGAAGGTGCTGGTGGAAGAAAATACCGAGCAATCTGTTTTGACTTGCCATTCGTAGTTGGTTCCCGCTGTAAGCGAGGTCAAAGTTAGCGATGTGTTCCCGGTTGATCCACCGGTGAGCCAGGTGCTTGATCCCTGCGTGCGGTACTGCACCGTGTACGTAGTAGCTCCGCTCACAACATTCCACGACAAGTCTGCAGTGTTAGTGGTGATATTCTGGGCAAGAAGTCCTGTCGGAACAACACCGGCGGCAGCTATACAAGATGCTGCAATCAATTTCGACCTGATTTTATCGCCGGGTTGTGTACCGAAGCCATTGGTGAAATTGATGCCGGTGCTGGTGAGGTGGCAATAACTCATGATGGTACCACCATTCGTTGGTGCCGGCCCACGCGCGCAACCGCCTTCTGTGGTATAGCAATTATCAAGTGCTCCTGTTCCTCCCGTTGGAAGTGTCCAGCCGCACCACTGCGTATGATTGGATCCGAAATTATGGCCAAGTTCATGAGTGACCACTTCAACTGACCACGAATAGGTAGGAACGTTGGAGAAGGTGTTGTAGATGTAACTCGCGCCGTGGGCATATGATTTATTACAGAGTACATCGAGATAAGCGATACCGCCGCCAATATTTCGTGTGGTTAGGAAGTGTGCTAATGTTCCTGTGAAATTTGTTCCGCGTGTTCTGCGAAAGGCAGACAGTAAATTGGAGCTGGAGGTGTAACTCGCGTAGGGATCGGTGCTCGTCCATACGTAAATGTTCGATATCTGGATGTCTATATTTTCATTGAAATAAAGTGTGGCTACCTGATTGAAAAGTGAGGTAACATAATTCGCCACATTCGTAGTGTTTGATCCTTTGTCTTGAAAAAGGCGATAGTCACATTCGAAATAAACGGTGACTACTTTACAGCCGATTCCGCTAGTGCTTTCTGTTAAATCAGTTTTGATAGTTCCCGGAGGTACAATCGACTCACAGTTGAAATCAGGTTTTGAGGGAAGCTTATGAGCATCGTACAAAAAGTAGTGATTCGCATCAGCGGGATCTTTAACCAATTCATAATTGATGCCTCCTGTTGAAATCATTCCGGAGATTTCATCGGAAAACACAGTAATTGCGACAATGGATTCGAAATCGCCGTCGACAACTCCGCGATAATAAGTTCCGGGAGAATAAGTAATGTTATCCGTGGCACCAATTCCCAACGTGCCAACGTGGAAGTCAGGGCTTAGGATTTCTGTACGCGCCAGAAGAAGTTCCTGATCGTTTCCGTTTATCGGAAGGCGCAATCGCAACGCAGCCGGTTTTGTCAGGGAGATCGACTGAAGTTGCTGCTGATCGATCTGAAGCAACCTTACCGGTAGTTGATTCCTTAATTGTTCGGAATTGCCCGTTACCGGAATAAATAAGTCCGTCGATTCGAAATGGTTAGTAGCCGCAATCTCTTCAATCCACTGTCGGATATTTTGTTGGGCTGCTGTTTCCGGGCTAATGAACCAAACGGAAAGCAGGACCAATAGAACGGATGAAAGGTTACGTAGATTTTTTTTCATGAACATAGTAAGCCGTCGCCGAGGGCGAGTAATTTGAGGTAAAATTAGTCCCATTTTGGTACTATAATTTACAGAAAGCGGTAGAATATTACAACTTGAAAAAAATGGCCTAAATCAGATTAAAATCGCCTTTTTGGACTTCCTGAATTTATACCAGGTGTGGCAAATTACCGTAAAAAGTATAATTAGTGAACCCGCAATAAACCATCCGTTGATGAATTTCGCTTCCTCTGCATATAGTACCGCTAATATGATGCCATAAATGGGTTCCAGGTTAAGGGCCAGTGCCATGGTATAGGCACTAACTTTCTGAAGTGCCTGCAACGACAAAATCCATGTCAGAACGGTACACACTATGGCAAGAATTAGCAAGTATATGGAATCGGTGAAGTCAGGTATGAATTTATCGGTTGGCTTGAAGGAAAAATAGAGTGGAAGTAGTAGGGTCAGCATTAACCAGCCTGCCGATAATTCAATGAAGGAAATGGTAAGTGGCTCGTGGTCTGATGCAATTTTTCGGTTAAGTATACTGAAGATCGCGCTCAACAGTGAGCTGATGACACCAAGAATGACTCCGATTGAGGCATTTACATCAGAAAAATAAATGGATGAAATGCCGACAATGGCAAGTGCTGAAAAAAAGATCTCTACGTAGTCGAAGCGCTGTTTGTTTGCGAGCGGCTCCAGTATGGAAGCAAACATAGCAATGGACGAAAGACAAATCATAGCCACTGAAATGCTTGACGCTTTAATTGATCCGTAAAATGTCAGCCAGTGAAGCATGACTAATACGCCGATTCCGCTTATCTGCAACCATTTCTTAGGCGAAAGTCGCGGCAGGGATCGGCGGAAAAATAAAATCAAGAAAATACAAAGAGCACTGATCAGCATACGGTACCAAACCAGCATGCCTTCGTTCAGGAGTATTTTTTTTCCAAGAAGTCCGGTAAAACCCCAGAGGAAAATGGCCAGGTGCATCCTGATGTAAGCGCCTCTCATTGCGCCTTCTTCGTAAAAAGGTTCAACTCTTCCCAAAGTTCAGCCACCGGCAGCCCCATGACGTTGAAATAACTGCCGTTTATTGTTTCAATAATAGGGACATGTTGAGCAGCGTCTACCGCCAACGACTCTTCAAATAATCGAGGCTTACCGATTTCTTTTAAAAATGCTTTTTCCTTTTCCGATAATGGATTCATATCAGCAGGAAGACATTCTTGCGCTCCGTACGCACCGGCTTTATCCAGTGGCCGGTAATGTTGAACGTAATCGCCGATGATTTGTGCGGAGAGTGTTCGAAAGGTCACTGCCGTTCGTGTGCTGAAACAATGCCGACGATTTTTCCACGTCAGACAAACGCCGGTGTATACTTCGTGCGTATTTCCTTGAAGTTTGGTTAGGGTTTCAATGGCTTCTTGCTCATCAACAGGTTTTCCTAGTACCTTTCCGTTCATCCAAACAATCGTATCGGCGGTTATGAGTAATTCATCATCCTGTAATTCACGCTCGAACGCTTTAGCCTTCAATTCGGCAAGATGCAACGGGATCTGATCGGCTTGCAGTTGGTCTGGGAATATTTCTTCGACATCTTTCTTTCGAACAATGACCGGCCAGCCTAATCCTTCCAGCAATTGTTTTCTTCGAGGAGAGCTTGATCCAAGAATAATAGTTCTAAAGGAAGGAATAATCATAGCTGTTTAGCGCAGGAAATAATACCAGAACGGAAAAATAGAAATTATTCCAAATGTCATATAGATTTTCGCGAACAAACTGGCGAAATGAAAATCTCTTTTGTCTTCAGCGGTGCTGATAAGGTAAGCCAGTCCAATCAATGGTAAAACGAAGATCAGCAGCAGATTCCACCAGCTGATGACCGTACTTTCGTGGAAATAGTAATAAATGACTGTGGAGAGTGCTGCCAATAATATTCCGAGTAAGATAAGGGTGAAATATTTCGTACGGCGCAGTCCATAGCGGATCGGCAGTGTACGGCAATTCATGATGGTATCGCCTTCTACATCCTCCATGTCCTTGATGATCTCTCGAATCAGTGAGATGAAAAAACTGAAAATGCCGTAGAAGGCCAGATAAATTATATTGGGATAATACGCCGGTTCGAAAAGTCCGGGTAGCATGACCATCAATGACGACAAGAAAGCGATTAGAATGTTGCCACTGAGTGCTGTTCGCTTGTAATACGAAGAGTACATCCAAAGACTGGCAGCGGTGAAGAAATGAATGAAGGCAAGTGCCGGTTTTCCGGTGGATAATCCAAGCCATGCACCAATTGCACTGCCGATTATAGCAAGCAGATAGTAGGCTCTTTTCCCTGCTTTAACTGATATTTTATTTTCAAAGCAATTTTTACCCGGACGGTTGTATTGATCTGCAGTAATGTCAAACACATCATTA
>CAINVI010000078.1 GCA_903854075.1 Candidatus Pollutiaquabacter sp.
AGTTGGAGTGCTGAATGGAAAATTGGGAGATGTTTTTTTGAATGACCAATGCTTCTGATTCCGTAATTGTATTACCGTTGGTAAAAACATCTTCGATGGAACTTCCGGTAAACGCTTTCAACCACTCGGGCTTGAAGTGCTCCGTCATGAATGTTTGCAGGTAGAGATCATCTCTGACATACGTCTTTGGATCCGCGGTAGCGATAATCCATGTAGCCTTATTGAACTCTCCGGTATATCGCCGCAATTTGATGTTACCCAACTTAAAGGCTTCTTCCAGTTTAAGCAGATCGCGATAGATAGTTCGCTGCGATACCTTGTGTCCTTCGCCTTGTAATTTATGGTGCAGAGAAGGAACCGTTTCCGGCCCTACACTTAAATGATTTAAAATAGACAGCACTCGCAGTACCTGCATAAAACAACTGAATAAAACGCCTTAGATGAATAATTTTAACGCACTGCGAAAGTATCACAGGGAAAGGCAAGTGCCACAAAGTAATAAGATTGGATTGACAAATAATGTCATCGTATTAATTTATTTGTCAATATTTGTCAATTATGACAAACCGACAAGCACCTTGTTATTCCAACTGTGGGCTGATAATCAGAACATAGCACTAACTACGAAAAGGAAGGACTTGGCGGTGAAATTCTTCTACTGTCCTTCCAACCACTGTTTGACACCATGTTCACTCAAAAATCAAAAAACCCACCCGGTTAGGGGTGGGTCTCAGAGATAAATCAATCAAAAAGTCTGCTGCGATTCAGACTATTGGAGCAATACAAATATATACTCCTAATTACAATGAATATGTACAGATGAATCTTGATTGACATCTCGTGACAAATTGTTTAAGGAATACGTAAAAAGTATTAGGCCATTAGTCAACAACCAGCAATTTCTTTTGACGAATGGTGGAATTGGTGGATAAGACAACAAAATAGGTGCCGGAAGACAAGGCGGAAATGTCCATTTGTAGCTGGTGATGACCGGCAAGGTATGTTTCGGGGCGGCTATCGCCCAGCAAGGTCCTGCCTTGAATGTCAATAACTGTCAACGAAACGGCTTCCCGCTGAGGTAGAAAAAATTCAAGACGCACATCCCGGTTGGCCGGATTCGGTGCAGGATCGTACAACTGAGGTGTTCGAATAACCGAGCTAAAGACATCATCATTCCCACCGGCAAAAAAGGAACTATCCTGAATGATATTCTCATCACCCGGCAAATAGTAGGTGTACAAGAAATAAACCAGCATCATTTCATCTGTAGTAGCTTCCCCCAGCACCGTCCAGGCCGGTGGATCACTCGGATTGAATGGATTATTCAACGTGTTATCATAGGTAGCCGTCGAGTAAAGCGTTGTGCCCGCAGGCAGTGTCAGTGCGCGCGGGAAATAATACATATCCTGCCAATGGAAATCCCACGATGGAATATGAACAAAAGGAACCGTATCGTTGGAAGGTGTGATACCAAAGCTCGTAATACTTTTTCCCAGCAAATGCATGTGAGGAGCCAGGGCAAGTGCCGTGACATTGAACGGCAATGTGTAATGTGCATTAAACGTTGGTGTGGTATTGGGTGGAATAACGAGTGGACCGTTATCCAATTGGAAATGATTCAACGGAGAACTGATGAATACCTCTCGGGTAAACGGTGTGGTGCTGAACTTTGCACGAAACTTTGTGGAGTCGACTTGTCCGCCAAAACCCGCCGGGTAATGCACTTGCAAAATAATATTGGTATTCGCAGGCAGTTTAATGCCCATGCCCACCGGCAACTTGTAGGAGGTTCCGCCCGGTGCCCAGACACCGATAAGCTGTGAGGAATTCGAACCGGTCCCGCCAAAACCGACGTACCCCGGAGCAGGATCCTGCGCATCGCGTTGTGCAGGAACGGAGGATGTATCCGAGAAAATCAACACGTGGTGAACTACACTATAATTACCGGGAATGATTTCCATTTCATTGAGAAACACTTGTGTTGAAAACCCTGAAGGCAACACAAAGCAACGGTATTCATCGTTCGCGGTATTGCTCAAGGTGTAGGTAGGCATTTGTAACACCAGGTCGGGATTGGCAATTTCTCCAATACCACTGTATATAGGTCGCGCAGGTGCAAGGTTGGTATCGCCCAGCGGTGTTCCATTTTGCACCCAACTGACAATTTCATTGATCTGTTGAGGCGTCAACGAACGTTCGTGTGCGAAACGACTGTACGCTGCGTCCGGAGGCCATGGCGGCATGACGCCCTGCTGTACTTTTACACGAATGGAAACAGCATCGTTAACCACATCTGCATAGTCAATATAACTTGTCGGAGCAATCCCACCGGCGTGATGACAACTCGTGCATTTATTGTAAAAAACAGGAGCAATGTCCTCGGACCAATTTTGTGCACGAGAAGTTGCACTTAGGACTAGAAAGAAAAATAGAAACTGTTTCATCTACGGAAGGTACAAAAAATAGGGGTTCTAAAAAAACGCGGAACAAAGCTGGTTGTCTATCTTGCATTCTCATTCCTTTAAATTTTTATGCTGCCGATTTTATTTGTTTTAATCAGTATGACTGCTTTTGGCATCAGCAATGTATGCTGGAAACCATTAATCGCCGAAGTATCAATTTCACGGGCACTTTACCGCAGAAGCCGGATTACCGTCATTGGTCTTGGCGCCGCCCTGTTGTTTGGCAGCATCATGAACCTGCTACCTGTACCAGCACCTGGCGTTAACGGCGTGGGTACACTTTCAATGTTGACATTGTCAAAAGGCGTTGCAGCCATTTTACTATCACTCGCCTGACTTTACCTCTTCATTTATTCCATGAACTATGCACCGGCATACCATGCCGGATTGACCATCAGCTTATCCAGCATTCTCAGCGCGATGTTTGGTTGTCTGCTCTTGAACGATCCGTTCAGCGTACGACTACTTATGGCATTCATATTGGCGATAACAGGAGTACTGTTGCTGGATCGTCCGAAAGCCTCGGCATCACGCACCGAAAAAACCAAGCTGATCAGAGGAAGTTTACTCGCAGTAACCGCCGCCACCTGTTGGGCTATTGGTAACTTCGGATTCAAATCTACCCTACAAGCCGTTGGCGCTTTTCCGTTTTCTTTCCTGCAGGAAACCGTGGTACTGCTGGTTTCCGGTACCGTAGTGATGGCCCAAAAACACGAGCGGGAAAGCGCACCACAACACCGGACGAAAAGTCTGATCCCACTGATTGCATCGCTGACCATTGTCGGGGTGATCTGTAATAACCTGGGTATGGACCAACTGCCGCTCAGCATTTTTGGATTACTTGTACTGGCCCAACCGCTGACCACCGCTGCAGTAGCCTATATCTGGCTCAGGGAACGTCCGACAATTACGCAGTTACTGGGCAGCATCCTGCTGCTGGCGGGAGTTTATACCGGAATTACGGCCTGAAACGCAAAAGGAGGAAATGGACAACCCGATTGCAGTATGAACATTCGCCCGCGTGGGTTGTTAAACTGCCGTTACCTCAAATTTCATTACCTTTACACCCATGGATGCTACCCTGATCATCAATCTCCTGGCCTTTTTAAGCACCTATTTTGCCATGGAAGGTGTAGCCTGGTTGACGCACAAATACGTCATGCACGGCTTCCTCTGGTCGTTACACGAAAGTCATCACCGTCCTCGGCACGGTATTTTCGAAAAAAACGACTTTTTCTTCCTCTTCTACGCCACTATCGCCATGATTCTGATGTATTTCGGTTGGGAACAACTGGACTATCGTTTCTGGATGGGTATTGGAGTGACCGCTTACGGATTCACCTACTTTGTTTTACACGACATTTTCATTCATCGTCGTGCGAAAATCCTCGATAAACTAGACTCCCGTTATTTCCGGGCCATGCGAAAAGCCCACAAGGTGCACCATAAAAAAATGGGAAAAGAAGACGGCGAAGAATTCGGCCTTTTGCTCTTCAAGAAAGAGCATTATCATTCCACGAATTCCTGAACATTCGCTCGTCCAAAAGTGTTCTTTTCCTAAACCCGTTTTTACATGGCTAAAAAAGTATTGATAATCGGCACCGGACTAGGCGCTTTGGCAACTGCATTACGACTTTCTACCCGCGGCTATAAAGTGGAAATGGTAGAACGCTACCACCGCGCCGGCGGCCGTCTGAACCTGATGCAAAAAGACGGCTTTACGTTCGACGTCGGTCCTTCCTTTTTCAGCATGAGCTATGAGTTCACGGAGCTCTTCAAAGACTGCGGTATCCCGAATCCATTACAGCTGGAAGAACTTAACCCCGTTTACTCGGTTAACTTCGCGCACCGGAACAAACCTTTCTATATCTACAAGGATATGGAAAAGCTCGCCCGTGAATTCGACGGCCTGGAAACGGATTTCGAAACAAAGATCCGTAAGTATATCGGCACTGCGAAAAAGGTATTTCACGACACTGAAGATATTGTCATCCGTCGTAACTTCAATTCAAAGCTCGATTACCTGCTGCAGTTGACCCGCGTACCGGTAAAGCATGCGCCGATGATGTTCCGCTCCATGTGGAAAGAGTTGGACGGCATCTTCTCTTCCGAAGAAGCTAAAGTTATTTTCTCCTTAGTAGCTTTCTTCCTCGGCTCTACCCCATTCCAGACACCGGCTGTTTACAGCTTGCTGAACTATACCGAATTGGAGCACGACGGCTACTGGAACGTAAAAGGTGGGATGTACAAGATTGTCGAAGAGCTGGTAAAACTCCTGGAAGCGCGTGGTGTAAAAATTCATTACAACACGGAGATCAGCAGTGTATCCAGCCACAATGGAAAGATTGATGCCTTTGTAGATACGAACGGCAAACGCTGGACAGCCGATCTATACGTTTGCAACAGCGACGCAGCCGCTTTCCGCGGAACAGTATTAAAGCGCAAACGGTACTCTGTCGAAAAACTCGACAGTATGGAATGGACACTTTCTCCATTTACTATCTACCTGGGCGTTAAAGGCAAACTCGACAACCTCATTCACCACAATTACTTCCTCGGCAATAATTTCAAACAATACGCTGACACCATCTTCAAAACATCAGTAGCTCCGGAGAAGCCGTACTACTACGTAAATGTCAGCAGTAAATCGAATCCGGCTTGTGCACCGGAAGGACATGAAAACGTGTTCATCCTCTGCCCTGTTCCCGACTTACGGTACAAACCGGACTGGAGTGATTCCGAAAAACTGGCCGACACCATCCTAGAAGATTTGTCGCAACGTACCGGATTTGATTTCAAAGCTAATCGTGTGACGCAAACCATCATGACGCCGATCGATTGGAAAGATGCCTTTAACTTGTACCGCGGCAGCGGCCTGGGACTGGCACACGGTCTGAACCAGGTAGGCGGTTTCCGTCCTTCCAACAAAGACGAAGAATTCAATAATTTGTATTATGTTGGTGCCAGCACGACACCGGGAACCGGCCTTCCAATGGTCGTCATCAGTTCCCGCCTGGCCACCGAACGTATCGAAAAAGAACATGGACCTGTATACGCAGACGTCGTATAAACTCAGCAAGATCATTACGCGGGACTACAGCACGTCCTTCTCGCTGGGTATTCATATGCTCAGTCGACAGCATCATGCTGCGATTTATGCGATCTATGGTTTCGTGCGACTGGCCGATGAAATCGTCGACACCTTTCACGATCACGACAAGAACGAATTATTACAGCGATTCATTCAGGAAACAGACCGCGCGTTAGCCGAACGGGTTAGTACCAATACGGTGTTGCACGCCTTTCAGGACACGGTACACCGCTATCACATTGATCGTTCCTATATCGATGCATTCCTGCACAGCATGGAAATGGATCTGAATCCGGTCACCTATAACGACGAAAAATACAACGAATATATTTTCGGCTCTGCCGAAGTGGTGGGCCTGATGTGTTTGCGTGTTTTCTGCGACGGGCAAGATGCACTATTTGATTCATTACTGCCGCCCGCGCGTAAGCTCGGTGCCGCTTTCCAGAAGGTTAACTTTCTGCGGGACCTCAAAAGTGATTTTGTAGAACGCGGCCGCGTTTACTTTCCGGGAGTTGATTTCAATGCCTTTACTGCAAACGACAAAGCGCAAATCGAAACTGATATCCAGCAGGATTTCGACGAGGCCTACGAAGGCATCAAGCGTCTCCCACGAGGCTCTAGGCTTGGCGTAACCGTAGCCTACATCTATTACCTTGCGTTATTCCGCAAGATAAAGCTATTGCCGGCGCAACGGATCCAGCACGAACGCATCCGAATCCCGAATCTTCAGAAGATGTTTTTGCTGGTGAGAACGTGGCTGCAATACAACTTGCGGTTGATCTGACCATGAACATCCGGCTGTTACTCTGCTGCCTGCTCCTAACCATTTCGCTATTCGCGCAAGCGCCCACAGTGGCAACGCTGCGCGCCGATTTTAAAAAGGCCGCTGACGACGAATCGGCAGCCACCTCGTTACTGGAAAAGTTGCAACGTGTTGTACCGCAAACACCGTTGATCATCGGATACACGGCCGCCACTGAAACCATACTGGCTAAGCATGCTTTTATGCCAACATCGAAATACAGCTGGTGCAAGAAGGGGATTAATCGTTTCAAAGTAGCCATCGCCGGGGATCCTGATAATCTGGAAATTCGATTCCTGCGGATCGCCGTTGAGGCGAATTTGCCGGGATTTTTGAATATGAGCGGGGATGTGCCGGCCGACAAACAAAAAATAATGACGCTTTTGCCGGCTTCAACGGACAAAGCACTGAACAAAGATGTGGCGGAATTCCTGATTAAACAGCACCTTTGTACTGGAGCAGAAGAATCCGCCCTAAAAAAATACCTGCATTAACCACCGTGGAAAAGTACACGTACTTATTACTGAATCTCGGATCCATTCTCATTCCGTTTATTTTTTCGTTTGAGAAACGGCTTCGCTTTGTCAAAGACTGGCATGCGCTTTTTCCCGCGCTGCTGATTACCGCTGTTTTTTTTATCGTTTGGGATCATTTCCTGACCATTTGGGGAGTATGGGGATTTAATCCGGAATACATTACCGGCACCTGGATTTGGAGCCTTCCACTGGAGGAATGGATGTTTTTTATCTGTATTCCTTATGCCTGTATGTTCACGTACGGTTCACTCAACACATTATTTCCTAAAGAACCCATTCAAAAATACGCCCAAAACATTACGGCGGTCTGGTTTGTTATTTTGTGTGTAGTCGTCGTATTCAATACCGACAAACTGTATACCGGTATCAAGTTGTCACTGACCGCAGCCTTGCTGCTCTACGTGTACTTCCAACGTTATGCATGGCTGGGGAAATTTTACCGCGCCTATTTTGTCAGTCTTATTCCGTTTTTTATAGTGAACGGCGTATTGACAAAATTACCGGTAGTCATTTACAACGATGCCGAAAACTTAGGCATTCGTTTAATTTCCATACCTGTCGAAGACACGCAGTATACGCTGTTGATGTTACTGATGAACACGGTGCTATTCGAACACTTCAAAGAAAAGCGAACCTTTGCACGATCTGATGACAATATCGCCACTACAACTGCGCGTCACCATTGATGCGCAATCGGGCTTTTGTTTCGGCGTAGTTTATGCCATTCAGCTGGCCGAAGAAGTACTTAACGAATCAGGTAAATTATTTTGCCTGGGCGATATCGTTCATAATGATGAAGAGATCGCACGGCTTCGCGCAAAAGGACTCATCATCATTCAGCACGATGATTTGAAAAACCTTCGCGACGAAAAAGTGCTGATCCGTGCCCACGGAGAACCGCCGTCTACCTATCAGGTAGCCATAGAAAACAACCTGACGCTTATCGACGCTTCTTGCCCGGTGGTGCTGAAACTTCAGAACCGGGTAAAGCAATCTGCCGACCAACAAAAGCCTATCTACATTTACGGAAAGCGCGGACATGCAGAGGTTGAAGGATTAATTGGTCAGGTGGGAAAAGAAGCCGTAGTTTTTCAGGACATCGGCGAATTGAATATGGCCACGCTACCAAAGCATATCGCGTTATATAGTCAGACCACCAAAAGCACCGAGAAATTTTATGAGATCTATGATCAATTGGTGCAAAGCGGCATCGATGTCGAGCTTAACGATACCACCTGCCGTCAGGTTTCCAACCGCGACCAGCAGCTCCCTGCTTTTGCACGTGCATTTGATAAGATTGTGTTTGTATCCGGTGTAAAATCTTCGAACGGAAAAGTCCTTTTCGACGTTTGTAAAAAAACAAATCCCAACACCTTTTTCGTTTCCAGCAACGATGAAGTACAACGCGAATGGTTTAGTGCGGGCGATACCGTAGGAATCTGTGGTGCTACTTCCACCCCCATGTGGCTGATGGAAGAAATTCGCAATCGGCTGGAAAATTTCTAAGGCTACTGCCTTATTTGAAAATCACTATAAATGAAAAACCCCGGTGAGGCCGGGGTTTTTCGATTGACGGGGGCACGCTGTTTAGAACTCCCACATATCATGCTCCAGGTTCGTAATCTCGTCTTTGATCTTCTCAGATTCCAACAAGGCATTCAACCCTGACTTGTAATCTTCGATACGGCGATCGTACACGTTAGATTCTTTGTAGATGTAACTGGAGAAAAGTCGCTTTTGAAAGATGTCGTCAAAGGAACGGCGCTCCGAATCATTGGAACGATTGAACGTTTCGGCATTAGCGAATAGCTTACGCGCTTCCGGATAATAGATCCAGAAGAGCGAAATACGCTGGTTACCTTCACGAACGTTACCGTTTTCATCCACGGCGAATACCAGTGGAGAAAGACCGATGATACGCACTTCCATTACCGAACGCTGCTTGTCGAAGAACCAATCTTCCTTGATACGATAACCTACTACTTTATCGCGAGAGAATTCACGCGCAATAATGGTGTCGTATTCATCGTACGGTGGATCAGGACGCATCATTTTCATCGTATCTGTACGAGCGCCACCGCGCGCCTGGATCTCCTTAATGGTGATTGGCGAAGTGAATTCGTCGTCCTGAAAACTGTAGGCGGTCAGTGAACCTTCTTCAACAGCATCCATCATGACATCCATCAAACTTTTACGATCGCGGGTCTGTTCAGACTCGGGATAACGCAATGGTAGGTTGATCTTCTCGGAGAGATCGATCACACGCCAGATGCGTTTCGACCACATCACGTCCGCCTCGCGGAGGTACGGATAGGCCAGCGGCGTACGAGTTGCCGTATGCTCTTTCACATAGACACCGTCAAGCACGTTTTGTGCAAAGAGCGGGCCTGTGAGGCTGAGTGCTAGGAGCAGGAAGCAGATTTTGATTTTCATGATGGAGCTATTTAAGCGCACTTTAATTTTTACTGAATGGTGAAGGCCAATGCAGGTAGGTTACGAGTCGTTTGATCCGAACCGGATGCCATTTTAGCCTTGATATATTCGAAGAATACTTTATCTCCGGCGCGGACTTTCGCCAATGCATCTCGCATCTGCGGGGTCAGCTGGTTGCCGGAACCTTCGAATTCCATCAAGTCACGGCCTTTACCGGTAACGGTCATTTTAAAGCCGACAATCTTGAAGTAGAGTTCGAAGTCGAAGTTTTCAAGCAATGGAATAAGCGTACCGGCCATCAGGACACTCTTGTTGATCGTTCCGCCTTTCATGTTCGCCAGGGTAGCCACAGGATCCGGCACACGCTTAACACGGTACTCGAATGCACCCATCGGCATCACCTTACCACCGATTTCAGCGGAAACTTTGATGGACGCTTTACCCACGGTGGTAACATTGGCATTGTAGCGACCACCACCGGCAGCAGGATTCGGTTTCAATGCACCGCCGCCACCTTCAATCGATACTTTCACCAGGTTATTGGAAACACCCGGAACAGAGATGGACATCGGATTATCTACACCGATATAAAGTACATTCATCTTATCCGCTGCAACTACCGAACTTGGCTTTTGCGCCACGTACGAAGCGTTGAACGGGTAGTGTTCGTAGGAGCCATCCGGTTTCTTTACACGGATAACACCGGCCCATTTGTTTTCGCCTTCAGAACCCGGACGAGCGGTAAACTTAGCGTAACCGCCATCTACCGGCAACGGATTGCCGTCACAGCCTCTGCAGCTGCCGCTGCCGGATGAATCTGTAGTAGCACCGATGAACACTTCAGGTGCCATCGTAGATGAAGTAGCAGAGAGAAACACGTCGGCCTGGTATTCAGAACCGATGGTCACTACCGTGCTGTTAGCAATTACTTTAGCCGTGAACTTGTCCATCTTCACGACGTTCTTGTCGACAGAAGAAAGGAGCTCATCAATTACCTGCGACTCGGCATTGCGCACGTCCGATTGAATCTTAGTCAACAAGGCGACAGTAGCCACCACCGGGTTGTGATAGAAATTCATCATTTCCCAGGTACGCTTTCCGTCTTCTGCTTTGGTAGGATCCGCCGTATTCAACAATTGATCGAGACGTTTTTTATAATCGCCTTCAGCACCTTTAGGGCAGTTGGCGAGTATCGTCTTTTTAAAAGCTTCGATCTTGTTTTTCAATTCGGTGGCTTTCTTTCCCTGACCATTCTGATCATCGCCGCACATGATATTGGTCGGCACATCGTAATCATCTTTTTTCTCCATATCACGGAGTTGCGGGACCGGCTGACCGGCCTCTATTCCATCCGTAATCGTGATGAGTTCATTTTTAGTATCCTCGATGAATTTCACCAGTTCTCCCGACGCTTTCTTGATAGTAGCGGCGCGGTTATTTACCTCTGCATATTTAGCGGCATCCACAGACATAGCCTGAGAGAATGCAGCATAGGTATTCTGATTCTTTTTATCGAGATTTTCTTTCGAGAGGCTCACACTTTCGTTGATAGTGACGAAAGCGTTGATGACCTCTTTAGTAACGTTCAACGCGAGCAGCGCTGTCAACACGAGATACATCATGTTGATCATCTTCTGCCGTGGACTCGCTTTTCCTGATGCCATTTAGAAGTAGTGTGTTTAGGTTAGACAATTGGACGAATACACACAATTAGTTCTTGATGGTCATTGCGGAAAGCATGTTGCCATAGACTGCATTGAGTTGAGAGAGGTTCTTCGCGAGATTAGCTACTTCTGCACGGTAACGTACCGTATCTTCTACAGAAGCGTTGAGGTTCGACATGATCTCGTTCATTCCCTGCGCCGCAGCGGCAGCTTTGCTATAGGTATCGGACATCGCGCTAACAGACTGCGATGCTTTGGACATGTTCTTTACGTAATCTTCGGTAGCAACAGAGGCATTGCTCATATCACCGAGACGACCGGCATTTTCGCCGAGCGAGGTCAGACCTTTGCCGAGGCTCTCAATGAGTTCAGGACCGATTTTTGCGTCAGCCATCAATGCATCCAACTTCTGCGCTACAGCATCGTTACTCTTCTTCGGCTTCTTTTTGCTGTGAGCATCCTCATCGCTCATACCGGCGAGTTCAGGATAAACCAATGACCAATCCACATCTTCGTGTGGAGGCTCGAATGCGGAGAAGAAGAAGATAAGCGCTTCTGTTCCAAGTCCAAGTACCAGGAAGAAACCTGATGCAGGCCAGTGCTGGATTTTGAAGAGCGCACCAATGATTACGATCGCCGCTCCGAATCCGTAGAGCTTGGCCATGAAGTTTTTGAATTTCTTACTCTGTGTTAATTCTGCAATTCCCATGGTTAAGTAGGTTGATTGGTTATTGGTTGGTTAGACTTGGTTTAAAAATAAATGGATAAATCAAAAATAACGTTCAGTCGGACATGACGACCGAAGAATTTGACTAATTAATTAACTTTTCGATGAACAGGATTAATAATCGGCTTTATCACGGCCCAGGAAGCTCTGAACACAACGGAATCCGATGTAGCATTTTGCGGTGTCCTGGTATTCGTACGTACGGGTGCCGTTCTGGAGGTAATACTGAACATCCTTCCAGGAGCCGCCACGAATCACCTTACGCTTCATAGCCGGAGGATCAGATTCCTTGGCTTCGTATTCGTAGTCGGTGCTGATATCGTGGGTAAAGCTGTATGCTGACTCGTCGAATGCATTGCTGGTCCACTCGGAGACGTTACCGGCCATGCAATACA
>CAINVI010000079.1 GCA_903854075.1 Candidatus Pollutiaquabacter sp.
CGGAGCAGAAGCCGTCTTCCCTGATGTAATTGAGTGAGTCCTGTCGCTGCAGCATGGTGAGCTGTGGAGTTTGACCGCTTCGACCTCTCAGTTCCGCTACGGTTACGTCCAGTCGGGTAAGTCCGGTTTCCGCAGTGCCTGAAAACACCTTTTTAATTAATTGTCCGGTCTGGCTGTACAAATCCACTGTTATTTCTTCACGACTGGGAAGCACGATGTCTATTGTCAGTTGATCGGTGGCAGGATTCGGATAGGTAGTCATCAGGAATTCTCCACTTCGGTTGAAGCATTTCTCATTATTATCCGGTTGGTCATCGGGTGCTCCATTGGGAAGGTCCGCTTTCAGGCAGTAATAAACCGGTGCAGCAGGATCCGATAAATAAAAAGACGCAGTAAAATAATATAACTGTATACCTTCCGGACCGTTGGGTATCCGACGGACTAGTTTTTCTCGTATGGTAGAACCGTTTTCAATTCGGGCCTCCATACTCACACTGTCAATGATCCGAGTTCCTAGATTGGCAATCAGGGCAACCGCATAAAAATAATTGCCGGAGCGATAGGATGAATCTGATAAAATTGCAATGTCAAGAATAGGTCGGATCACATAAATACTGCTGATCATGGTGTCTTTACAGCCTACCGCACTAGTCACTATTTCTCGAATGAAATAGAAGCCTGTATCCTGGTACGTATGAACAGGATTATTGCCAAATGCTGATGGACTTCCATCGCCGAAATTCCATTCATACGAAGTGGCATTTATTGAATTATCGGTGAAGGTTACCGCTAAAGGTGGATTGCCGAATTGTGGATCAAAGGAGAAAGAAGCTTCCGGGACCGGATAAACGCGCAGTATTCGATCAATATCGTCAAAACAACCAATATCAGAAATTACCGTGAGCCGAACAGTATAGTTGCCGGTATCCTGGAAGGTGTAATCCGGAGAAATGGCACTTGAAATATTGTTGCCGTTAATTTTCCATTCGTTGGAAACGATGGAGCCGCTTGAAATGGAACTTAGGTTGGTGAGAGTATATGGCGTCCCGACACAGGCAGGCGACGTACTGAAATCGGCTATTGGAATAGGACTTACTGTTACTGTGCGAATGGCAGTCGTTACGCAACCGTTGGCAGCTGTAACCGCCAAGGTGGCGGTATAGTTACCCGGAAAAGCATAGAAGTGTGCCGGTTCTCGCAGTTGACTGGTTTGGTTATCTCCGAAATTCCATTGGTATACACTGTCTAAAGTAGAGCCTGGATTAAAAAATTCCATCAAGTCACCAAAACATGTGGGCGAATAAGTAAACTGTACAGGGGCTGCCGGCAAGATGTTGAGTGTTGTATAAAAAGTATCGGTGCATCCGAAATTGGATGTCGCAATGAGAAATACGGCATAGCCGGACTGCCCGGAGAATATGTGCGAAGGATTGGCAAGTGTAGATGTGTTCTGGTTGCCACTGTTGAAGTCGCCGAAATTCCAAAAATACGCGCTGATGACTGATGCCGAATCCGTTGTGCTGGTATTCGTAAAATTGACGGCCTGATCGGAACAAGGGAGCGAAGTGGTGTATTGAGCCACCGGTGGCGCGTAGACAAATACGGATTGTGTATCAATGGCACTACAGCCGTTCGATGCATAAACGCTTTGAACCGCTGAATATCTTCCAGCAGCCGAATAATTGACCACTGGTGAAAGTTGGCTGGAGGTCAAACCATTGCCAAAATCCCAAAACACTGAATCAATCGAAAAACCTGTCGGAGCACTGGACTGATCAGTAAACTGCATATCACTGCCAAGGCAGGTAATACTGGTAGCGAAATCAGCAACCGGACTTTCTAAAATGGTTATCGGCAATGAAAATACTATACTGGGACAACTCGTCAGGGAATAGGCCACCAGCTTAACCGTAAAGGTTCCGGCAGTATCAAAGCGGTGAATAGGATGCTGTTGGTTGGAGGTGGTACTATCCCCGAAATCCCAATACCATTTGAATATGGAGTCGCCAACAGCGACAGATGACAAGTCTGTAAATTGAATGCCATTACCATCGCATAAAGGTCCGGCTTGGTAGGAAAAACCGGCTATTGGGATGTCGCTGATTCGAAGGTCTTGCGAAACCGTATCAACACAACCGTTGGCTGCAGCAATAATGAATTGAAGTGGATAATTGCCAATGGTAGCGTAGGTGTGCGCAACGATGGAAGAACTGGAGGTGTCGCCATCTCCAAATTCCCACTGACGACTGATAATAGTCGTTCCACTTACAGTGGTAAGATCAAGGAAATTGACCGGCTGTCCGATACAGGTATTTGTCACCTCTATCATTCCCACCGGGCGGTCCAGAACAGTTATCAGTTGTGTTATAGTGTCTTTACAACCAGCATCAGTCGTTACCTGAAGTGACATTGTAAAATTGCCGCCCGTTGAATAAGCATACGATGGTAATGAGGCAGAGGATGTGTCACCGTTGCCGAAATCCCACAGCCATGCACTAATTGAACCGGTTCCAACAGTTGATAAATCTACGATAGGAAGCAGACTTTCAGAACAACCGCCCGTTACGGTGAATTGTGCCGAAGGCAACGGCGCAATAGTTATTAGCGAATCAAATTGTAAGCTACAACCTTCGGAAGAAGTTGCAGTCAAACTTATCTGAAAATTATTTAAAGCGGTAAAAGTGAATTGGGGATCGCTGACACTGGATGTATCGCCTGTTCCAAAGTCCCACAAATAACCGGAAATAGATCCATTGGAAATGGTGGTGCTGTTTTGAAATTGCGTAGGATATCCAAGGCAGCGACCGGAAAAGGAGAAGTTGGTTTCCGGAGTCGCGTTCACTGCTAGTAACAGGGAATCACGGCCTACATTGCCATTACTGTCAGTAACACCGAGGGTCACCAGATAATTGCCACCCACAGGGAAAAGAAGATTAGCGGGTATGCTGTCAGTACTCTGTGCGGAAGATACATTGCATGGCTCCG
>CAINVI010000080.1 GCA_903854075.1 Candidatus Pollutiaquabacter sp.
ATGACAATGGCTGACACCATTGCGGTTATGAACCAAGGCCTAATCGAGCAAATGGGTGCACCTGAAACTATGTACGAACTTCCACAAACTGCTTTCGTGGCAAACTTTCTAGGTCAAAGCAATCTTGTAGAAGGTCGAGTGAGTGCTGACGAAGGTGAAAACCTAGTTGTTGATGTTCCAGGTGGTTTGGTTCGAGTTCCAAAAAATCGAGCAACCGACCATGCAGGCAAAGTTGTGGTGGGTGTTCGTCCTGAAAAAATGTGGGTGGTTTCTGGCGATGCTCACGAAATTGAGAATTTTGTCCGCGGCACAGTTATTGACGTTGCCTTTAGCGGTGTCTCCATCCAATACACAGTTGAATCTGAGTGGGGAAGAACTGTAAGTTGCTTTGAACAAAACTTAGATGTTGAAAAACGTGTTGTGGTCGGTGAAAATGTGAAAATCGCATTTGAAATCGACAACACATTTGGGCTAGATGGTGGCGAGGATTTGGAAGCGGGCATCGAGCAGATCGATCCAGATCTTGATTCAGACAGCGAATAGCTATGGTTGCGATTCTTTCTAAAAAGCCAGGAGAAATTTCCACTGCCCCGAAAGCTCGTGGGCGCAAAATAACTCCCTATATTTTGCTTTTTCCGGGAATGGCTTGGCTGACAGTTTTTTTCATCGTGCCACTTTTTTCTCTAGTATCAACCTCATTAATGCAACGAGTCGGAATCGATGAATTTGCACCAGCGTTGCAAATTGCAAATTACACCGATGCAATTACCACCTATAGTGACAAATATCTTCTATCTTTCAAATATGCAGGTATTGCAACAGTATTAGCTTTGGCAATCGCGTATCCACTAGCGTATTTCATCGCTTTTAAAAGCGGTAAATGGAAAAACTTCTTGTTAGTGCTAGTAGTTGCACCATTCTTTGCATCTTTCTTGATTCGTACTTACGCGTGGCAAACCATCTTGACCGATGACGGAGTAATAAATCAATTTGTGGCTGGTTTAGGTATCCTGCCTGAAAACCGCCTACTTGCAACTCCGATCGCGGTAGTGGCTGGCCTTACCTATAACTTCTTACCGTTTATGACCCTGCCGCTTTATTCATCTTTGGACCGGATAGATCCACGCCTGATTGAAGCTGCTAACGATCTATACGCAAAGCCATTTGCTGGATTTAGAAAAGTCACTGTTCCTCTGTCGATGCCAGGCGTGGTGGCGGGAACATTGCTGACTTTTATTCCAGCCGCGGGTGATTACATAAATGCTGTTTTACTTGGTGGACCAAACGACAAGATGATTGGTTACACAATTCAAGCTCGCTTTGTGCAGATGCGTGACTATCCAACAGCCGCTGCGCTTTCCTTTATTTTGCTCGCAATGATTCTTATCTTGGTGATGAGTTATGTGCGTAAGGCCGGAACGGAGGAACTTCTATGACAAAAGTTGTTTCACGGCCTTCGCTATCTCACCGCGTCAATTTTTGGGTGCGCGATCACCTGATTGTGTTTTATGGAATCGCTGCTTTGATTTACTTGTTTGCACCAATCGTTGTGGTAGCAATTTTCTCCTTCAATATGCCCGAGGGTCGTTCGAATAGCACTTGGAACTATTTCTCACTCGATGCTTGGACAAATATTTGTCGGGATCAAAACATTTGTGCGTCGTTGCAAACATCTTTACAAATTGGTTTAGGTTCAACCATTCTGGCGACCATTCTCGGCACTTTGATTTCCTTTGCACTAGTGCGCCATCGTTTTCATGGCCGTTCAACAACAAATCTTCTAATCTTTTTGCCAATGGCAACACCTGAAGTGGTGCTAGGTGCTTCGTTGTTGGCGTTGTTCCTCTCGATTGGTTTACCACTTGGCCCAATCACAATTTTTATTGCTCACACGATGTTTTGTATTTCATTTGTGGTCGTAACAGTTAAGGCTCGATTGCAAGGAATGGATCCGCGACTCGAAGAGGCGGCTCAAGATTTGTATGCTGATGAAAAGGCCACCTTCAGATATGTGACCTTGCCACTTGTGGCTCCTGGTATTGCAGCTGCTGCGCTTCTATCGTTTTCACTCTCGTTTGATGATTACATCATTACTAGCTTCAACAGTGGAACAACAGTGACTTTTCCAATGTATGTCTGGGGCGCAGCACAGCGAGGAATTCCTGCCCAAGTAAACGTAATCGGAACGATTATGTTCGTTGGCTCGTTGGCTATGGTGTTGGTTGCGCAGGCCGTCGGTCGCGCACGGCACAAGCGATAGATCAAGCGGTAGATTTCGTTCATGACTAGATACGGTGCGCAATTCGGACCAAACATTACTTTTTTGGGCATCCCAGCAATTGATGTGGACGATGCCAAGGCTTTAGCTGCAGCAGATGTGGTAATTGTGGGCGCGCCTTTTGATGGTGGCACGAGCTTCCGAGCCGGCGCCCGATTCGGCCCAAGTGCAATCCGGGGAACTGATTATCTTCCTCACGATGGGTCACGTCCTTCGCTAGCAATGCGAACAGATGGCCTCAAAGAATTAAACGTGGTTGACATGGGTGACGTTGAGATGTTTTCCGGTGATGCCAAGACAGCATGTGAATCTCTTGAGAAAGTAATTGAAAAAATCTCAAATGCAAATGCAATCCCAATTGTGCTCGGCGGCGATCACACAATCACCTGGCCTGATGTAACTGGAGTTGCAAAGGCTCGCGGGTGGGGGAAAGTTGGCGTAATTCACTTTGATGCTCATGCTGACACTGGTGACATCACCTTTGGTTCGTTGATTGGCCATGGTCATCCAATGCGTCAACTTATTGAATCCGGCGCCTGCCGCGGTGATCGGTTCATTCAGATTGGACTGCGCGGATACTGGCCAGAAGCTGAAACATTAAAGTGGATGAGCGACCAAAAGATGCGTAGTTATGAGATGACTGAAATAACTGCGCGAGGTTTTGAAATTTGTCTTGATGAAGCAATCAAACTTGCGATGACCGATTGTGATGCGATTTTCTTATCAGTAGATGTCGACGTGGTTGATCCAGGTTCGGCGCCTGGCACTGGAACCACCTGCGCGACGCGGAACGGATGTGGCGACTGGTTCGCGCCGTTCCCTCCCTGCTGAACCAGCTCATAACCCATCAGTTCCCCATGAGCCGGGTTAACGATGCCTGGCAGCTGCAAAGCACCGGCGAGTGCGGCAAGATCATTCTTGATCCCTGGCAATAGCCGTGGCCTCG
>CAINVI010000081.1 GCA_903854075.1 Candidatus Pollutiaquabacter sp.
CTCATCGAATCCTGTGACAGCTGGCAGCGACACATTCAATTTTGCCGGTACCGCAATATTGTTGTAGCCATAAATACGCAGCACTTCTTCCACCACATCAATCGGCCGGGTCACATCCACTTTTCCGGTAGGTATCGACAAACGGCAACTGTCCGGCGATGTAGTTTGCGGCGCCATTCCCAGGGAATCCAAAATAGTTAGAACAGCATCACGATCAATTGACTGGCCGGTGAAACGGTTCAGGTAATCAAAACTGAAATCAATGGAAACCGGTACTTGAGCAACCGGATAATGGTCGATGATATCAGAAGTAATCTTTCCGCCGGCAATTTCCCGTATCAATTGTACGGCACGCCGTAACGCGTACACGGTGATAGTGGGATCAGCTCCGCGCTCATAGCGAAAAGAAGCATCCGTTTTCAAGCCATGGTGTTTACCGGTTTTCCGAATGAAGGAAGGATCGAAATACGCACTTTCAATAAATATATTGGTCGTTGCTGACGTAATACCCGATTCCAGTCCTCCGAAAACACCGGCGATACACATTGGTTTTTTCGTATTGCAAATCATTAAATCGGTACCAAGCAACGTGCGTTCTACACTGTCAAGTGTAACGAACTTTTCACCGTCCGCCGCCTTGCGAACCACAACCTTACCGCCTTCTATCTTATCAGCATCGAAAGCATGAAGCGGCTGACCGCATTCGTGCAAGATGAAATTCGTAATGTCGACGATATTATTGACAGGACCGATACCGATGGCTTTCAATCGGTGTTGCAGCCATTCCGGAGATTCCTTCACCTCAACTCCTGAAATGGTAATTCCGGAATAGCGCGGACAAGCTACAATATCATCAACGGTTACAGCAATGACCAGCCCTTCTGCTTCTTTGGAGCATTCAGCCGTTGCAGGAAGCTGAACCATCTGCGCCTTGCTGTTGCCTGCCTGCAAATTAAGTATGGCTGCCAAATCTCTGGCTACTCCGATATGTGAGGCAGCATCAACACGATTAGGTGTAAGGCCGATTTCAAAAACAATATCATCTTCCACCTTAAAATAATCCTTTACCGGTACACCGACCGGAGCATCAGCAGGCAAAACCAGTATACCGGCATGCGATGCACCCATTCCAATTTCATCTTCGGCACAAATCATTCCTTCCGATAATTCGCCACGAATTTTTGACTTTTTAATCTCGAACGAATCACCGGTGGTGGGATGAACCATCGCACCAACGGGCGCCACAACCACCCGCTGACCGGCAGCTACGTTGGGAGCACCACAAACGATTTGGAGATCCGTACCGGAACCAATGTCCACGGTCGTCAAACTGAGTTTATCGGCGTTAGGATGCCGCTGACAACTCTTTACTTCACCAATAACGAGTCCGGCAAGGCCGCCTTTTATGGTCTGATAGATTTCGGTGCCTTCTACCTCAAGTCCGCAGTTGGTCAGCAGGGCTGAAACTTCAGCTGCCGGTAACGTGACCGGCAAGTAGGATTTGAGCCAATTGTATGAGATCTTCATAGGGATACGTAAGGTCCAAAGATACGTGTTTCCCTGCCTTCCGGATCAACTAATACGCCCCCAATTTCCCGACTTTTTGAGCACCTGATCCAGCTGTTCCCGCACGCCAAGATGCGCCGGTTTTTCCAGGTGGGGATCAGACTGCAGTAATTCAATAGCCGCATCCCGGGCAACAACTATCAATTTAGCATCACGCGAAAGATCCGCC
>CAINVI010000082.1 GCA_903854075.1 Candidatus Pollutiaquabacter sp.
AGTTCAGCGCTGTGGCAGAATATGTGCCGCAGCAAACAGATATAATTCTTCCACCACTCGACACCACCTCCATTCCCGCTGTCAACATCCGGGTCATCAACGGTCCGATGGCAGAAGATGCGGAGGTAAAAGCCTGGCGACGTGTCACTACTATCTCCGACGACTGGCGCGAAAAAGACTGGAACGGATATTACGTACACACCTTCAACCGGATGATTCCTCCGTCTGTTTATTTCGAAAAAAATCCGGAATATTTCGGGCTAATCAACGGTGAACGAAAACCATTCGCGCAGCTTTGTCTGACGAATCCCGATGTCTTACAAAAAATAATCGATACGCTACAAGAAGAAATGGCCGCTCATCCGAGCGTTAACTATTGGTCGGTAAGCCCGAACGATGATTTCGAATATTGTCGATGTTCTTCCTGTGCATACATCGATTCCCTCGAGGGATCTCCCTCCGGATTATTACTTCGTTTCGTCAATAACATCGCAAAAAAATTTCCTGACAAAACAATAACCACTCTTGCCTATTCCTACACACGACATGCTCCGGCGATTACACGTCCACTGCCAAATGTAATGATCACGTTATGCAGCATCGAAATGGATCGCTCTGAACCGATTCGGTCCAGTCGTTCAGGTACTTCCTTTGTGGAAGACCTCATAAACTGGCACAGCATCTGCAACAATCTGATGATTTGGGATTATGAAGTGCAATTCACGAATTATATATCACCGTTCCCGCTTTTTCATACGTTGCAGCCCAACCTGCAGCTCTTCAATCGTTACGGCGCCAAAGCGCATTTCCAACAATGCTATGTCGAACGCGGCGTGGAGTTTGCGGAGCTGAAACTTTATGTACTCAGTAAATTACTTTGGAATCCGAATGTGGATATCAACAAAATCGTGCAAGATTTTATGACTACGTATTATGGTGCTGCCGGTCCGTATATACAGCGGTACTTCGATCGTTTGCATAGCGAAGAAATCAGCACTACACAATCGCTTGATATTTATGGCACGCCCGCCGCATTCGCCAATACGCTCTTGTCGCAGGAATTAATGGTGCAATACTACGACGATTTTACCCGCGCCGAAGCGGCAGTGAAAAACGATTCTGTCTTACTGGATCGTGTGAAGATTGCACGACTTCCGTTACTATTCGGCGAAATGGAAATTGCTAAAACAGATTTGTTCGGCGAACGCGGATGGTTTTCACGTGAAAACGGTTCCTTTGAAATCATCCCCGAAAAAACAGCACTGCTGGATTCATTCTCTGCCGTTTGTCAGCGCAACCAGATCGTCGCTATGAACGAAAACGGATTGACTACCGAAAAATATCGCGCGTCCACCTTACGTTTTATTGATGTTTCGGTAGAAGGAAATCTGGCGTTTGAAAAACCGGTGATCTGTAATCCCGAAGCAGACCCGCGTTATTATCACAAGGGTTCATCCCTGCTGACCAACGGTGTGCGCGGGACTGAAAGCTATAAGATCAACTGGCTCGGTTGGGAAGGTCAGGATTTCACCTGCACGGTTGATCTGGAGTCGGTCCGTGATGTTTCGTTTGCTTCCATCAGCACCTTGCATTTTCCGCATTCGTGGATTATCCATCCCACATCTATCACGTGTGCTGTTTCCGAAAATGGTCAGGATTTTATTACGGTGAACACCGTTCCATCAGACAGCTTGTTACGCAGAGATCCAAAAATAGAATCCTACGTTTTTGATCTATCCGGAAAAAAAGTTCGCTATGTGCGTTTCACTGTTGATGCAACGAAATCGCTGCCCGACTGGCACACGTACGTCGGCAAAAAATCATGGGTGTTTGTCGACGAGTTAATTGTGAAATAAAATCACAACGTAGACGCAACTAAAAACTACACCGTCAACTCTCCGCGCAAATTGCCGAGTAGTTTCTTTTTAATCGTTACCTGCGACTTCTCTTGCGCTAACAGGAACATCAGCTTGGTGATAGCCGCTTCCGTAGTCATATCATTGCCGCTGATCACGCCAATTTTTTGCAAATGATAGCTGGTCTGGTATTTCCCCTGCTCTACACTACCGCCGCTGCATTGGGAAACATTCAATAAAATAACACCGCGATCAACCGCCCCTTTCAGTACGCGTAAAAATTCCGGCTGTGTCGGCGCATTACCGCTTCCGTATGTTTCAATGATCGCTCCTTTCAATCCCGGTGTGCGCAACGTGGTATCAATTACATCCGTATGTATGCCGGGATATATTTTTATCAGGGCCACATTCGTATTAAAGCCGTGGTGCGCCTTGAATTTTTTCCTCGATGGCGGCAAAATGTCATCGGTATTGAATTCGATTTCCACACCGGCTTCCGCAAGCGGCGGGAAATTCAACGACTGAAAAGCATCGAATTTGCTAGAGGTATGTTTTTCGCTGCGATTACCGCGGAACAACTGGTTGTTAAAGTAAATACATACTTCCGGAACAACAATATCACTGACGGCGATTTCCGCGGCGGTAACAATATTTCGTTTGGCATCCGTGCGAATCACGCCGAGCGGCAATTGTGAGCCGGTGATAATAATTGGTTTTGTCAGCCCTTCCAGCATGAAACTCAGTGCCGATGCCGTATACGCCATCGTATCTGTTCCGTGTAGGATTACAAAGCCGTCATACGCCAAATAATTTTTTTCAATAACGCGAGCCAACACTTCCCAAAAATCAGGGTTTACGTTGCTGGAATCAATCGCAATAGGAAACGCATGAAACCCGAAAATACAATCGAGTCGCTTGAGCTCTTGCACTTGATCGGTTATTGTTGCAAAATCAACTGGCTTCAACGCGCCGGTTTTTGTATCCTGCCGCATACCTATGGTGCCACCGGTGTAAATAATCAATATTCTTTGCTGACGTTTTACTTTTTTCGCTTTGGCCATAAGAAAGGATTAACATCCGAAGATGTCCTTGGAGTTTTTTGTTGTAATATCCGCCACTTCCGCCACACTGCAGTTTTTCAGTTCGGCCACCTTCTCGGCGACCAGACGAAGATACGATGGAATATTGCGTTTGCCGCGATGTGGCGTGGGTGCTAGATACGGTCCGTCGGTTTCGAGGACAATGTGCTCCAGCGGAATGGATTTTACCACTTCGTCCAATCCTGATTTCTTAAACGTTACCACGCCACCGATACCCACGTAAAATCCGCGACGAATGACTTCCTGCGCCTGCTCCACCGTTCCGCTGAAACAATGGAAAATCCCTTGAGGAGCCGACTTGGGATGGTCGTCCAACACAGCCATGATTTCAGCAAATGATTCACGGCTATGAATGACGATAGGGCGATTCACACGATTCGCCAATTGTATTTGTCGCGCAAACACCTCTTGCTGTGCCGCGAGAAATGTTTTATCCCAATACAAATCAATACCAATCTCTCCTACAGCGCAGAACGAGCGCTTGGTCCACCACTCCTCCACAATGGCCAATTCTTCCTGCCAGTTCTCTTTCACATAGCACGGATGAAGTCCCATCATCGGAAAACACATATCCGGATAGTGCTGCTCCAGTTCGAGCATCGGTTCGATAGACATCCGATCGATATTGGGCAGAAAAAAGCGATGTACGCCGTTCTCCCGGGCTTGCTCCAGCAATACCTTGCGGTCTTCGTCAAATTCCGAAGCGTAAAGGTGTATGTGTGTATCTGTCAACATCCGTCGAGAGTATTCGATTACGTCAAATAATCACGTATTTTTACGGATGTAAATCTAATGGCTTTCGTCGGTTGCCGGAAATAATTCCGGAGAAGTATTCCACGAATTGCCTGTGAACGAACCACCGTTGTGCCTAAATTTCTGATCCTCCGCTTTTCCTCCATCGGCGATATCGTGCTTACTACTCCGGTCGTGCGTGCACTGAAGGAACAGGTGCCGGAAGCGGAAGTTCATTTTTTGACCAAACGGAGTTTTGAGCCGGTGTTACAACACAATCCGTATATCGACCGGTTGCACACGTTTTTTGAAAACCCTAACGAATGCCTGGACACACTTCGTGGTGAACATTTTGATGCCATCATCGACTTGCATCACAACCAACGTACATTTTGGATCAAGCGAGCACTTAAAAGTTCACTTAAAAGCGCATCTGTTTTTTCGTTCCGGAAACTAAATATCGAAAAATGGTTACTCGTCAATTTTAATATCAATCTTTTGCCCGATGTTCACATTGTGGACCGCTACCTGGAAACGGTGTCTGATTTTGGAGTACGTAACGATGGCAAGGGCCTGGATTATTTCATCGGCGAAGGCGATCGCAAAGCCGTTGAAAAATTACCTGCAGTAGTACGTAATAATTTTGTCGCTGCAGCGATTGGCGCACAGCACGGCACCAAACGACTGCCAACCGAAAAGCTGATAGCAATTTGCAAACAGTTGGATCGTCATGTAGTACTGCTCGGCGGAGATAATGACCGCGAAACCGGCGAACGTATTGCTGAAGCAGTGGGCGCTCACGTGATTAACCTTTGCGGAAGTTTGTCCATCAACGAGTCCGCTGCCGTGGTAGAAAAAGCAGCTGTTGTACTTACGCACGATACCGGACTGATGCACATCGCTGCAGCGTTCAAGCGACCCATCGTTTCTGTATGGGGCAATACCGTACCGCAATTCGGCATGACACCTTACTACGGCGACGTGAAAGTTCCCAATAAAATTTTTGAAGTGAGTGGGCTTTCATGCCGTCCTTGCTCAAAAATTGGTTTTGAAACGTGTCCAAAAAAACATTTTCGGTGCATGACACAACAAGACGAAGCAGCGATTGCCCGGGCTATTAACGACGTTGTCTGATGACTCTTTGCTGATTACTTGCCGCTGTGAACCATTTTATAGTGAACCATCATTTCTCCAGCACAACCTTTTTACGAACACTCTTTCCCTGCTGCTCGAGTTGTAATATATAAATTCCACTGGCGGTCGAAGCGATTTCTATTTCAAACCGGTCGGAGGTTACGCTTCCAGACGTTAACAATCGCTGTTGGTTATCAAACAAAGAGTACGTCGCATTCACACATTGTTGGTCGGGCACTAGAACTGTTATACTTCCTCGAGCCGGGATCGGAAACACCTGAATGGCATCCTCCACGAATGTTGGAATTAGTCCTGTTGTTGTACAGGTATGCGTGGCAGTAAAAATCGTTTGTAACGAATCAATGGGTTCGATCTGCGCATTCGAAGGGGTCTTCACACCCAGTGAAAGCGACGGACTTCCGTACGGATCTCCGGGCTGTGAAACTTTCACGAAAGCAAACAGCGAAGAAGTTCCGTTAGACGTGCAGCGAGTATCTGCGCCGGTAACTTTCGCGCCTTGTAAAGCTGCCATCAGTTTGCAGGCAAGATCTCCCGGTTCAGCAAGGAAGCGCTGCTCCATAGAATCAAGGACCGATTGTCCGAGAAGTATATTTCCCTGAATACAATAATTTACCCCGGCGATGTGATTCTTATAATTAAAGCAGGACGTGCCTGTATACCCTTCCGTTTGAGCGCTGCCATTAACGATAGCAGCTATTCCGTATTGTCGTGAAGCCGGATTGAACTGGGCGTCGTTAGCGACTAACCAGCTGATAATTTGTGATGGCGTATCACCGGCAAGCATCCGTGTTCGGGCATTGTTCTGGTTGTTCGCCAAATACGATGCTTGTGTATTGATTGCACCAACACCGGGAAGCAGGTCGCCGAGAAAATCAATGGCATAATTCGGAAAAACGGCAATCAGATCGACGCACGAAGCTCCGGCGCTACCGACTTCTCCCGTCACCGTATCTACGGCGACGATTGAAAATGTATCCTGAGCTATAGCAGGACGAGTTACCAGGAAAAATACAATCAAGAATAATTGGAGCGCCTGTTTCATGTAGTTGTCTGTCCGTCCAAAATACTAAAATATTAGTACCGGCCACTACCCTACAAATAACATACGCCACCGTAATTCCCGCAGCGCGGTAATTAAATGGTTATTCTAACTGGTGTATTGGCCGCCATAATTCTTTGCTGTCTGTACTACTATTATTGTATATTTGGAGGAGGCTATGGAAGTTGTCGTCCATAAATAGACGAAACAGCACTGTTGACCGCTTTTTTTACTAACCTTCGTCTTTGCTAGAAAAGGAACGGTAGAAATCGGATTGGGATTACGCTTTCGTTCTTTAGAATTGGTCTAATAGCGGTTGCTCATAACAAGTTTTATTGGCTACTTATCGCCTCTTGTTCCTTTTGTTCTCCACACACAATACATGGTTGGCCGCTAACTAAAACGCAACGCCGCTCCTTTTTGAAATAATAATCAAAGTCGGTACATCTGATGGGCAATGCGATAAACGTTGTTCGGTCTAATAGTCAACGAAACCTGCTGTTGTAAATAATATCAGAGCTGTTTTGTAGCAAGAGTTTTAAGGGGATGCTGAAAACCGACCAGAGTAGGCAACAAATAATAAATGACAGTATGAAAAAAACGATTATCGCCATTTTTATTTCGTGGCTCTTTGTAACAATCGTAAATGCACAAGAGCTTAAGCCTATTAAAGAGATACCCAACTTGTTTGTTGAAAACAAAACGTATTGGGATCATGCACGAGATATGGATTTTTTGACCAATCCGTCGGATAAGATCGATATCAAGTTATCAAACAATACACTTACCGTAAATAATAAGGGTACAAATAATTTTTACAGTGAGATTGTCAGGGATCATAAATACGAAGTTCCCAAGCTTTATAAAGGGGTGGTGAATTTTAAAATTTCAGCGACGTTAAAATCTCTTGGGGGTAACAAAGATGCGTTGTTCGGCATTTGTTTGGGAAGAGAAGGCGGCTACGAAGCGCTTCAGCCCTTATTGTGCGACAGGTATAATCGGTATTTGCAGTTCCTGGTAAACCAAAACGGGAAACTGATTATTCGAAAAGTGGACCGTGAACTGACGGCCTATAAGCCCGATATCGGAGCATTGTTATTAGAGAAAGACATTTCAACAGAGTTTGCTGCGGAAATAGCAAAAACGTTATGTATTAAAAGAACATGGACAAAATGGGAGGTCTATTTGAATGATAAGCTCGAATTTGTCCTTGAAGATGCTTCAATTGGACCGTTAAATTCTGCAAATTTCCTGGTGGAGCCCGGTGTGAAAACCAGTTTGTCAGATCCTGCTATCATTGTCTATGAAAAGGGTGCAGAACCGGTTTTTCCTGTGCCAGACTCTCTTTCTTGCCTATCAAAGCAAAAAAGTTGTTTCAACTATCGTTACAACTATAAATTCTGCCTGGAGATGAGCGAGAGTGCTATAGAAGAAAAAGTTAACCTTACTAAAATTAAAAACTGTCTAGATTATAGAGTACGTATCAACGATACTAAAAACAAGGGCGAGCGTTCGGACTTTCTTTTTTATCCTTTCGTATTTGGTGGAATGGACACACTGGCTGCTATGGAGTCTTTCGAGTCTGGACAACTAGCGGTTTTGATCGAAGAAAAAATCTCGATGTCACTAAAAGAGACACTGCGTAAAAACCTAGATGATGAGTCTAATCGTCTAGTACTTAGCAGGAATTTTGTTGGGGCTTTAGAAAATGGAGGTTCTATTACTATAAGCTTCAACTATTATTTCTGGGGATCAAAAAATCTGGATGCATTATGTTGCGTTTATATCAACACCGAAATGGTTCCTTATTCAGGTCTATTTTGGATGGATACTGTAGTAAAATTGTACGGTGTTAGAAGCTTTTAATCAGATATAATTAATGCTTATATTTAACGCGTACCGGTTGACAAAAATATAGTCATACTACATTAGTTTATTTTCGAAAATACCTTTTGGGGGCGGATGAAAGTTGCTTGTGCGATTTTCTCCGCCCTTAACTATTAAATAAAAAGGTGTAACGTTGAATTAATGAGGTCGTAAGTTGTGGAATAATCGCCCATTTATAAGTAATTACGTTTTCAAAATCCTCATAACTCGTTGCCC
>CAINVI010000083.1 GCA_903854075.1 Candidatus Pollutiaquabacter sp.
CTTCCGTCAGTTTCGCCCGCCACATAAATGGCGTTCTCCTCCGGATCGTCGTATTGCGTTGCTGCATTGAGATAAGGCAATTGTCCGCCGCCATTTCCATAAACTCTGATATGGCGGGGGTCGATATTGTCAGCATCCATTCCGATACTTTTCAGATACGAATAACTTAGGCGATATACACCGTTGTTTACGACAGCCACGCGGTACCAATTGCCGGATGCAAAGACACTGCTTCGGCGCATCATCCGGGCATTTTTGGCGGAGGACACAGCCGGTGTAGCTGTGGTGGAAAGTTCAAACTCAACAAGACGCTCGTAATTTCCTGTGGTTGTTCGCCGAAACGGATGAACTTTCACAGCGCCATAGTTTTTTTTCTTTTGTGTTACTGTAGCCGTTTCTAACTGGAATTCTGTGCTGATCGCTGCCAGATCCTGGATGCCGCGTAAATCACTTACTGTTTCCACGCGGATGATATTCAAGCGGGCGGATAATCCACCGGCACCGGCGGGCAATACGAACATCTCCTGATGAAAGGGTAACAAGTCATTGTCCAGAAAAGCGCCGTTGAAATACTGGTTGTAAAAACGCTCCTCGTTGGGAAGTTTGGTTTCTTTTACCGGCTGCCAGTCTAGTTTAACACGTACCGATTCCCCGACAGGACGACTTTGAAAAGCATAGGTCGGACTGGTACAAAGCGTCAGCAGGAGGGAGAGTAAAGTGAGAAACCGATGGAGGTTCATGGAATCGTTCAGGTGTTTGGAGAAAACTTAACGAAAATCGTTCAGTTTTATTGATAATAACAAATTTACCGCAAAAAAGATTATTTGAGCAGAAACCTTTAACTAGTCCCGTTTTGGTACAAAATAATTGGGTGTCCGGCAGGGTTAATTTTGTCATTTTACAAGCAAACAGATTATTTCTATTAAATTTTGATTAAAATTGTACAGTAATCTTACACGTAAAAGATTAGGGCTGAAGGTTTATGACCGGTAAGTACGAAACTAAGCTATCTTGACTGTCGTATCATTCAGACCAAAACGCACACCAATGTTGAGAAGAATTTTATTCGCACTCTTGTTGATTTTACCGGAACTGCTCCTGGCTCAGGATCCACAGTTTTCGCAGTTCTACGCCAATCCGATTTATCTCAATCCGGCATTTGCCGGTGCGCAGCGTTGTCCTCGGGTTAATTTGAACTATCGAAACCAGTGGCCGGCACTTTCTGGAAACTTCATCACTTATACGGCTTCATACGACCAGCATGTTGATCCAATCGGTGGTTTAGGACTGATTGTAATGAACGACAAGGCCGGGGAATCTACGCTGACCACCACCAGCGTGAGCGGCATTTACAGCTATCAATTGAACGTAACCCGCGAATTTTCCATTCGCGCAGGTTTTCAGGCGACCTATTTTCAAAAGAAAGTGGACTGGGATAAACTCACCTTCGGGGATATGATTGATCCGCGCTACGGATTCGTTTATCAGACACAGGAAATTCGTCCCAATGAAAATCGTTCTTTCTGGGATTTCTCCGCCGGACTTTTGGCGTACAGCAACCGTTTTTACGGTGGTATCTCGGCACATCACCTCACTGAACCACAGGAGTTTTATATTAAAGAGGCTCCCGGTTCTGAACTTCCTATGAAAATAACGGCGCATGCCGGAGCAATCATTCCGTTGGGAGGTTCCCGCGATAATTCAGTCTACATCTCACCAAATGTATTGTACCAGCAACAGCGTGATTTCAAGCAGTTTAACGTTGGTTTTTATGCAGCTAAAGCGCCGTTGATCGGTGGTGTTTGGTACCGCGGACAAGACTCCTTCATCGCGTTGGTGGGCCTCCAGCAAGGTATTTTCAAGTTTGGTTACAGTTACGATGTAACTGTTTCCAAGCTGTATAACGCCTCTGCTGGCTCTCACGAATTGTCACTGGGACTCCTGTTCCCGTGTCATCCGAAGAAAAAGCGTTTCAGAACGATTAAATGCCCTTCCTTCTAATCAAAAATTGGCTTATTTATTTAAAATAAATACATTTGGCCTTCGTTTTTGCACTTAAACTAGCTAACCAACCAATGAAGACCCTCTGGCGTCACGGCCTCGGACTGTTTTCTGCAGTCACCCTTCTGGCATCTTGTGGCCAAGAAAAATCCTCCGTTACCGGATGGAACTACAACGACCCTAAAAACGGTGGTTTTGAAGTAGCCCCTTATGATGAGCAAGAAACCGGTCCTGGTTTGGTGCTGATCGAAGGTGGTACCTTCACGATGGGCCGTACCGAGCAGGACATTACGGTCGACTGGAATAACATTCCACGTCGTGTTACCGTGAGTTCGTTCTACATGGACGAGACTGAGGTAGCCAATGTTCACTACCTGGAATACCTGTATTGGACCACGCGTGTCTTTGGTGCCGACTATCCTGAAGTGTACAAAAAAGCACTTCCTGACACCTTGGTTTGGCGCGATAAACTCGGCTACAATGAGCCGCTTATTGAATTGTACCTGCGTCATCCTGCCTACCAGCAGTATCCTGTTGTTGGCGTGAACTGGTTACAGGCGACCGATTTCTGCGCATGGCGTACGGATCGTGTCAATGAGCAAATTATGGTCCGAGAAGGCATCCTTCGTGTGAATCCAAATCAGATTAACGAGGATAATTTCAATACCGACGCATACCTGGCCGGACAGTACGAGGGCATGGTGAAAAGCGATCTGATGGATCTTAATCCTAGTTCAGGTACTAACGGTACCCGCAAGGTTCGTATGGAAGACGGCATTCTTCTTCCGCGCTACCGACTCCCGACCGAAGCTGAATGGGAATACGCAGCACTTTCGCAAATCGGAAACACCGTTTATGAGCGCGTTACCGACCGTCGTCAATACCCGTGGAATGGTCACGTTATGCGTAACGGTGATGATAAATATAAAGGCCAAATGTTGGCCAACTATAAGCGCGGACGAGGTGACAATATGGGTACCGCCGGCTTCTTGAACGATAACGCTGATCGTCCTGCACCTGTACATTCATTCTGGCCTAACGATTACGGTCTGTATTGCATGGCCGGTAACGTCAACGAGTGGGTAATGGATATTTATCGTCCATTGTCTCACGAGGACAAAGCCGACTTCAACCCGTACCGTGGTAACGTTTTCCAGACCCAGGTGCGTGATGAAGAAGGTACTATCATTGAAAAAGACAGTCTTGGACGTGTTCCTATGCGTGATGTAACGCCGGAAGAAAACGTAGATCGCCGTAATTATACCACAGCTGACAACAAAAATTTCCTTGATGCAGATGAGGCAGATTATATCCGCTACGACTACGGTGCGACTAGCATGATCAATGACAAGGCGCGCGTATACAAAGGCGGATCATGGCGCGACCGCGCGTACTGGTGTTCGCCGGGGACCCGTCGTTTCCTCGATCAGGAGCAACGTACGGATGATATCGGTTTCCGTTGTGCCATGGCACGCGTTGGTAGTCCGGTTGGACTCGGCGCTAAGCCACAAACTAAGATCAAACGATAAAATATTCCTATCAACTAGTAAAAAGCCGTTTCGAGAGAAGCGGCTTTTTTTATGACACTACTATTTATTAGATGAAACAAATCAGCGCTTCTGATGGACGCTATAAAATGTTGTAGTGAATCTGTTGGATAGAGAGAGCCCTTGGGTCCCAATATTTGACAGAAATCGTGAACGGTTGTATTGAATCTGTAGGGCGGGGATAATTCAGTTGATCCGGTACAAAAAAAACGTCCCGCTAGTTAGAGGTGCGGGACGTTGATCAACTGTGTTGGTGTTGGCTTGTTCAGGCCAATCGACTTCGTTTGAAGAGATAGTAAACAGGAACACCGACAAGTACGATGGTGAGGCCATATAGGCAATACTCTTTGTTGTAAATGAACATTACACATGCCACCCATGCCGCCAGTAAAATATAGATGGCCGGCAATACAGGATAGCCGAAAGCTTTGTACGGACGTTCCATATCGGGCCGCTTGAAACGAAGTACGAAGAGTCCTATGATAGTTAAAACATAAAATATCATCACTACGAACATGATATAGTCGAGGAGACTACCATACGTACCGGAGAAACATAATAGCGAGGCCCAGATACATTGAATGATCAAGGCATTGGCGGGTACGTTGTTCTTGTTAAGTTTGCCGGCTGATTTGAAAAAATAACCGTCTTGCGACATGGCGTAATAAACGCGACCTGCAGTAAAAATGATGCCGTTCAGGCAGCCGAACGTTGAGACCATGATCATGGCCGCCATAAAGAACTTACCCTTTTCGCCCAATATGGTCTGCATGAGTAAGGTCGCAACACGGTCGTTTTCGGCGGTGGAAATGGATTCGATAGGAAGCACGTAGAGATAAACTACATTGGCCAGAATATAAAGTAGTAATACACTGGTCGTTCCCATGAAAAGCGATAAGGGAAGGTTGCGTTGCGGACGATCTACTTCTCCGGCAGTGTAAGTGATATTATTCCAGGCATCGGCGGAAAAAAGCGCCCCGGTCATAGCTGCACCGAAAACGCCAATGGTTCCCCAGTCGATATGTTCCGGAAAAGCAGGGGTGAAATGCGACCAGTCACCTAAGCCGTTTATGCCGAACCAAAACCCTAAGACAATCAATAGAAGCAGGGCGAGGATCTTAGAAATGGTAAAGATATTCTGCAGAAAAGCACTGGATTTTACTTCCCGGAAATTGTAGAAGGTGAGTGAAATAACGACGACCACTGCCAGTAATTGCTGCGTATTGATTTTCAGTCCGGACAAACTGAACAAGACATTATCGCCGGAAACGGACGGAAAGAAAACGCCGGTGAACTTGGCAAAAGCGACAGCAACGGCTGCGATGGTTCCCGTTTGAATGACCGTAAATAAGGCCCATCCGTACAAGAAACCGTACAATGGTCCGAAAGCTTCCTTTAAATAAACATACTGTCCACCGGCTTTCGGCATAGCCGCCGCCAGTTCACCGTAGCTTAATGCTCCTAGTACCGTTATTATGGCGGTTAATATCCACGCCATCATTAGAAAGCCTGGCGAAAGTGAAACATCCCTGGCAATTCCGGCAGAAACGATAAAGATACCGGAGCCTATCATTGAACCAGCAATGATGGTGGTGGAATCCAACAGGGATAATTTTCGTGTTGACATAGGGTTATGATTATAAGGGTTGATTACAAATAAACACAAAACCGACGACTAGTTGTATCTTTACGGCCATGACGCGTCAGGAACTTATTCACCGTATACAGCAGAAGTCAACGTTCTTATGTGTCGGCCTGGATCCGGATCTCTCTAAGTTGCCGGTTCATTTTCGCGATGCAACGGATCCGATTGCTGATTTCTGCTGCGAAATAGTAGATGCAACCCGCCAGTATTGTGTTGCCTATAAACCTAACCTTGCTTTTTTTGAACAATTCGGAACTGCCGGTTGGGCTTCGCTGCAAAAAGTGATGGATTATATCGGTTCGGAACATTTTATCATTGCGGATGCTAAGCGCGGCGATATTGGCAATACAGCAACGATGTATGCTAACGCTTTCTTTCGTCAACTCAAAGCGGATGCGGTAACAGTTGCGCCTTATATGGGGAGCGATTCGGTGTTGCCGTTTCTGGCATTTCCCGGTAAGTGGGCCGTAGTGCTGGCGCTAACCAGTAATAAAGGAAGTGCCGATTTTCAGCTCCTGCAAGTCAACGATGGTTCCCGAGAGCAACTTTATGAGCACGTGCTGAAAGTAAGTGCGGCTTGGGGAAGCCCGGAAAACATGATGTACGTGGTGGGAGCAACTCATCCTGCTGCTTTCGCACGTGTCCGCGAAATAGTTCCACACCATTTTTTACTTGTGCCGGGCGTCGGCGCTCAAGGCGGTGACCTTGATGAAGTAGCGCGTTACGGCATGAATGATGACTGCGGCTTACTGGTGAATTCTTCCCGGCAGATTCTATATGCTTCATCCGGCGCCGATTTTGCTTCAAAAGCCCGCACCGAAGCAGAGAAAATGCAGCAGCAGATGGCCCGTTTGCTGGAAATACGCTTTAAGTAAATTTCATCGTCGTTTTAGGAAGGGATCTTTGTGGCCGTGAATACTGCCATGAATGAATCTTTTCTCCACTATCTGTGGTTGCATCAGCATTTTTATTCCGAACGACTGTTTACCACTGGAGGTGAAATCGTTGAAGTGCTGCATCCTGGAACCTACAATCTGCATGCCGGACCGGATTTTTTTAGTGCACGGCTTCGTATAGGCGCGACGTCTTGGGCGGGAAATGTTGAAATACATGTTCGGTCGTCGGATTGGAATCGTCACCGTCATCGTGAAGATCCTTTATATACTAATTGTATTCTCCATGTTGTCTGGGAGCACGACACGGAGGTGTGTGGTGTAGATGGTATAGTGCTTCCGACATTGGAAGTGAAGGATAAGTTTGACGAGAAGTTGAGTTCCAATTATCAGGTGTTGCTACAGGGCGAACACATTTTAGCGTGCCGGCAATTTTTACCGGCAGTTCATCCGGTTGTCAGATCTTTGGTGTTGGACCGCATGATGGTAGAGCGACTGGAACACCGCTCCACACTGATGATCCGTCTGCTGGAGTCTACCACCTGGCATTGGGAAGAAGCGTTTTTTCATGCGTTGGCCAGGAATTTCGGATTTCATGTTAATGCTGATGCGTTTGAGCGGCTGGCCCGCGCCGTACCTTATGCTTCCTTGTTACGCTTGCGCGATCGTTTACTTTCGCTGGAGGCAATTCTTTTCGGACAAGCCGGATTTCTTTCGGCCGACATGGAAGATGATTATGCCGCACAATTGCGAGCAGAATATCTGTTTCAGCAACGCCGACTCAGGTTGAAGCCTTTAGCGAACCCTGGTTGGAAGTTCCTTCGAATGCGCCCCGCTAATTTTCCTACTGTTCGCATTGCTCAATTAGCCATGGTGCTTCATGCATCTTTTCCGGTCTTTCAGCAGTGTACAATGGCGGAACGGTTAGAGGATGTTGTTTCTATTTTCAGGGTTGGTGTTTCTCCTTACTGGCGCTCTCATCTCAGACCCGACGTTACCACCGTTATGAATGACCATGTGATAGGAGAGGCATCCATTCATTTGCTGATCATTAATACAGTGATTCCTTTTCTTTTTCTGCGCGGACGAAAAACCGGTGATGATTCACTGTGTGAAAAAGCTATTCAATGGCTTGGTGTATTGCCACCGGAGGATAATGCTGTACTAAGGAGTTGGACAAAGGCCGGCTGGATTCCCCGCACTGCTTCCGAATCACAGGCGCTTCTTCAGCTACACGATAACTATTGCGCGCCTAAAAAATGTATAAATTGCACCATTGGTAATCAGTTCATTCTTTCGCCACATGATTCGAATTCCTTCATTTAATATTTCCCTGAACTGGTTGCTGATTCATTTTTTTGTTTGGGTATTTGTACTTCTCGCAACAATTACAAAATCAATAGCTCAATATTGGGTGCCGCTGGGTCCTTTTCAAGTTCCTGCTCTTAATGATGCGCGTGACCGATCGTTACAACAGGCGCAGGGTATCGGCCGCGTAGGCGACTTGAAATTTGTCGCTAGAAAGAACCAGCAGCAGCTGCTATTGTGTACGCCGTATAGTTCCTTTTTTATTAGTGATGATACAGGACGCGTTTGGCGGAGTGCAACAAGTCTAGTCTCCTTTGATATTGGTTTCCCGGCTACCGGTGCTGCGGATATTTCCGTACATCCTAAACGACCTTCAGAACTCCTGGTTGCCACCGGTGATGCGGACTGTATCCTTGATCCAAATGGACCTGGTATGAACAGTGAATCTTGTCAGTCGCGAGGACTATTCCGTTCAGTAGATAATGGCCGTACTTTTTCCGGTCCAATCGGTGTTTGGTATGATGCCCATGGAAAAGTATTGCAAGATTTTTGGAAGTATCCTTCTTTTAAAATTTCGCGTAAGTTGATTCGTCATCCCTCCAGACCGAATCAATTGTTGGTGACAATAACGACTAATTCCTTTTCAACTAAAAAGTCCGACAGTTATATTTTCCGTTCGGAAGATAATGGCAATACCTGGCACGAAGTGCTGTTTGTTCCGGATGGGGCACTTAAAGATCTTATACTAAGTCCTGCCTGTAAAAGCACTGTCTATGCTGCCGGTCGCACGGTCTTTCGTTCGTGTAATTTTGGTCGCACATGGGTTTCTTTGTGTGAAAAAGGGCTGCCCGCCGATTCGCTGGTGAATCGTTGTGAACTGGCGGTAACACCCGCGGCAAAAAAGAACTTGTTTGTGCTTGTCAATTTGCGTTCCGGAAAGTCAAACGACCTTTATAGACAGCGATCTCGAAAAGATGCGTTTCAAAAAGTGGTCTCCGGCGCATCGAGTCCTGAATGGCGAACAGCGCTAGCTGTCGATGCTGCGAATCCCGGGCTGATTTATTTTTCTGCAGGAAACAAGGTTAATAGGTTTGAGCAGATCGGCGCTTCCTGGCGCACGGTAATGTCGGGAAATGGACTGCACGATGATGTTCATGAATTGATTCCTGATCCGGCCGGAAATGGTATGTATGTGGCGACCGATGGTGGATTATCCGTAACACGAGACAGCGGTAAAACTTGGACTGCACTTAACTACGGGTTGAATGTTGCGCAATGCTGGGGGCTTGCCGTATCTTCTGTTAAAGATACGGTACGTTTGCTTGCCGGTTTGCAGGATTGCGGTACGATTCAGTTGGATTTTACATTGAAAGAGTATTCAAAAGAATGGAAAATTGTTCGCGGTGGCGACGGTATGAA
>CAINVI010000084.1 GCA_903854075.1 Candidatus Pollutiaquabacter sp.
GTTGAAGTTTTTCCCAAGAATTTTCAGATGTTAAATACCACCTTGGTACAAAACTCCCTATACTATGGAAAAGCAAATGCCTCCGGCTATGCTCGTTTTTCCGGTTCGATTGACGATATGGTAATGGATATTGCGGTTAGTCCGAATAAAGGAACCGTCATCAATATACCGTTAAATACGGCCTCTGAAGTCACCACCGCAGATTTCATCACCTTCGTAAAACCTAAAACGGAAACTGTCGAAATTGAGCACCAAGGAACCGTAAATCTTTCCGGCTTGCGGTTAAATATGAGCCTTGATATGACACCCGATGCCGAGATCAACCTCATCTTTGATGAGAAAATCGGTGACGTCATTTCTGGAAGTGGAACGGGTAATCTACGTATGGATATCAACACGATTGGCGATTTTAATATGTACGGTACGTTTACCATCGACAAAGGAACGTACCTCTTTACCTTACAGAACCTCATCAACAAACGCTTCCAGATCAATCAAGGCGGTCGTATCACGTGGAGTGGTGATCCGTACGATGCGAACCTTGATATGACTGCTGTTTATACCGTTTTCACCGGTTCGCTGGTGAATCTTATCCAGGATTCCACCTTTCAACGTCGTGTACCCGTCGACTGTAAACTGAATCTCTCCAACAAGCTGATGAATCCTTCCATCAACTATGAAATCGGTGTACGGGCACAGGATCCAACTATTGAAAGTATGGTGAGAACGGTTCTCAATTCGGAGCAAGAGGTCAACCGACAGATGTTCGGTTTGTTGGTGTTCAACCAGTTCCTTCCGCCTTCGGTGAATACGTCATCCGTTGGCAAATTCGATGCCGGTGCCGGTGCTGTGGCCAGTGCCAGCGAATTGCTCAGTAACCAGGTCAGTAACTGGTTATCACAGTTAAGTAAAGATGTCAGTATAGGATTCAATTACAGGGCAAAGGACACGTACAGTAACGAGGAGATCCAGCTGATGTTTTCAAAAACTATGTTTAATGACCGTTTATTGGTGGAAACAAACGTAGGAGTGACCGGAGCTACGGCATCCACGACCGCTACGAATGCTAATAATGTGGTGGGAGAATTCTACACGGAATATAAGGTGAGTAAAGACGGACGTTTCCGGGTAAAAGCATATAACCGAAGTAACGCCGACGACCTTATTAATTTTAATGCGCCGTATACACAAGGCGTTGGTGTTTTCTTCCGGCAGGATTTCAATTCGCTGCGTGACTTGAAAGAAAGGATGGGGCTGACCAAAAAGAAAGAGCTGACGCTTTCAGATACTAACCAAAAATAAAAAACCCGGCGTGGGCCGGGTCTTTTCTTCAACCATTCGGTTGGTCAATTCATCATAGGTGTTTTCTGTTTAGGAGTTGATGATTCAAACATACAACCGGATGAAAGATGGTAAAGTGCAAGTTGAACCGGTTTCTTACACTTTTAATATAATCGCTGGCGCAGTGCATAAAAAGACAAATGCCGCAAACCTTACGGGGCTTGGCGGCATCTGATGGCAGCCTTACGGGGCTGCGTTTAATTCATAAGCTCAAACGTCTTGTTTGGGCGGTGATGTTGGGACAAGGTTAACTATGATTTGCGGGTGCCGGGAGTTTAAAACCAGTACTTGCTTACCGCTGTAAGAAGTATGTTCTCCTTAGAACAGTTTTTTTGTTTCTAAGGTGAAAATCAGGTTCCGGAGACATAAATTCGTGGATTTTCAGGGTAAGAAAACCATTTTTAGTAATCGTTTTTAGCTCCAAAACGAACCGAAATAAACCACCGGTAAACTTTCGTACCTTTGTCGTGTTCTTGAACAGTATGAAAATGCAGCTGAATACCATTGAAGAGGCCTTAACGGACTTACGCGAAGGAAAAGTGATAATAGTGGTTGACGATGCCAATCGTGAAAACGAAGGCGATTTTATTACTTCAGCAGAAAACGCTACTCCCGACGTCATTAACTTCATGGCCACTCACGGTCGTGGTTTGATTTGTGCTGCTTTGACGGAAGAACGTTGTGAAGAGCTCGATTTGCCATTGATGGTGACTACCAATACGTCAAGCCACGAAACCCAATTCACCATTTCGGTTGATTTGATTGGCCCTGGAATTACCACCGGTATCTCCGCCAGCGACCGTTCCCGTACCGTTCGTGCGTTGATTGATCCAAACACACGTCCGGAGGAAATGGCGCGTCCCGGGCATATTTTTCCGCTCCGGGCCAAGAATGGAGGCGTATTGCGCCGCTCCGGGCATACGGAAGCAACCATTGATCTTTCCCGTTTGGCTGGATTTAAACCTGCTGGCGTATTGGTGGAAATAATGAACGAAGACGGTACCATGGCCCGCCTGCCGGATCTACTATTGATTGCTGAAAAGTTCAAGTTGAAAATTGTTTCCATTGAAGATCTCATTGCCTATCGACTAAAGAACGAGTCGTTGATTGAACAGGTCGTGGATGTTCAATTGCCGACACTGATGGGGGAATTTCAACTGCATGCGTTCAAGCAAAAAAACAGCGGACAGGATCATCTCGCATTGGTAAAAGGTACATGGGATAAGGACGAACCTATTCTCGTTCGCGTGCATTCCAGCTGCCTTACCGGCGATATTTTCGGTTCCTGTCGTTGCGATTGCGGACCGCAGTTGCACAAATCCATGGAGATGATTGAAAAGGCCGGTAAAGGTGTAATTGTTTACATGAATCAGGAGGGTCGTGGGATCGGATTGATGAACAAATTGAAAGCCTATAAATTGCAGGAGAAAGGTCTTGATACGGTAGAAGCTAACATCGAACTTGGATTCGGTATGGATGAACGCGACTATGGTGTCGGTGCTCAGATCCTGCGTGAATTGGGGGTGACGAAAATGAAGTTGATGTCCAATAATCCGAAAAAAAGAGCCGGATTGATCGGCTATGGGTTGGAAATCACAGCATCAGTTCCGATTGAAATTGAGTCTAATGAACACAATAAACTGTATCTGATTACGAAGCGTGATAAGATGGGACATACCATCCGCATCGATAATTGATCAACTCAACAGCCGTTGGTAAAATGAATTCATTTTTTTGCTGAGCACGCTATTGGAGTACTTTTCTTCTATCAATTTCCTTCCTGCTTTTCCAATGTCGCTGCATCGTGATGCATCTTCCAGGCAATAATTTATTTTTTGCTGAAAAGCTTCGGTTGAGTCGGCTATAAGAATATCTTTTCCGTCCGTCACCTCAATGCCTTCTGCACCTACGGAGGTGGAAATGA
>CAINVI010000085.1 GCA_903854075.1 Candidatus Pollutiaquabacter sp.
ATGGTGTATCAGGAAGATGTAATCAAAGTAGCTCATCATTTTGCCGGACTGTCACTTTCCGAAGCCGATGTATTGCGTCGCGGCATGTCCGGTAAGTTTCGTTCTCGTGAGGAGTTTGCTCGTATCCGCGATCGCTTTTTTACCAATTGCGAAGAACGCGGATATCCGCCGGCGATTACGGCGGAAGTGTGGCGACAGATTGAAAGTTTTGCCGGCTATTCTTTTTCGAAAGGTCATTCGGCTTCTTATGCGGTAGAAAGCTATCAAAGTCTTTTTCTTAAGGCGTATTATCCGAAAGAGTTCATGGTAGGCGTGATTAACAATTTCGGAGGATTTTATAAAACAGAATTCTATGTACACGAAGCCCGTATGTCAGGCGCGGCGATACATGCGCCGTGCATCAATCGCAGCGACTTTCTCACGACTATACGGGGCGATGATATTTATTTAGGCTTCATCCATATGGCTGGACTGGAGGAACAAGTAGCAGCAGCTATCGTGGATGAGCGGGAGCGTGGCGGCAGTTATCGCGACATGGATGATTTTTCACGCCGCGTTGCGTTGCCGCTGGAGCAACTTCGACTCTTGGTGCGCATCGGCGCGTTCCGTTTCACCGGTCGCTCCAAGAAACAACTGCTGTGGGATCTTCATTTGTTGGTCGGTGAGGAGAAAAAAACAATCGTCCGCCACGAACTTTTTCCGGTCGAACAGGAGCAGTTCACCTTACCCGAGTTGTATCACGGTCGGCACGATGATGCTATCGATGAGATCGAGCTGCTCGGATTTACGTTGTGCTCACCGTTTTCCTTGTTGAAAGAGCGTACAGACGATTCGCCCCTGGCGGCAGATCTTCCGGGTCACATTGGCCGGATGATTACCTTGGTTGGCTATCTGGTGACGTATAAATACACGTCGACGGTCAAGCGGGAAACGATGGTGTTCGGTACGTTTATAGATCGGGAAGGTCGGTTCTTCGATACCACACATTTCCCCAAGATTGTGGCGAATTTTCCGCTCCGCGGGCGGGGCTGTTATCGCATTACCGGAAAAGTAGACGAAGAATTCGGTTGTTGCAGCGTGACCGTAAGCCGGTTAGAAAAACTGGCTACTGTTTTATAAGATAATATAGCGAGAATGCTTAACGGGTGGAAACGACGAATTCCGGTGTAGTAATGGTATTACTCTGGTGTAAAGCCCGGTCCCAAATGAAAATATCGTATTTCAGCGTATCAACCGTTAATCCCGGCGGAAGCGTCAGCTCACGTTCGATTTCACCTTTCAGTGCTTTGTTGGCCCCTTCGGGGGTCATGTAGGGTAACCGCGCACTCACGTTGGTAGTATCCGTTATCCAACTACCACTTCGCTTGATATACGTCGTTACGATATAATTGTTGTAATACGCACTGGACGGGTCGTCGAAAATCGGATTGTTGCGTCCCGATTCACGCGGGTAATACCCAAGATCGCCGTCGCCGTCCGTGAAGGTGAGTGTAACGAAAACTTTCGAATCGTATCCGGAGGCGTCTTGTGAGATGCTGATGGATTTGAATGCAATGACCGGCTCCAGCGGATATTCGATCGGTTTCTTACAGCCGAAGATCATAGCCGGGAGGAGAAGTAGAAAAAGATTGCGTAGTGGCATTAGAAGGGGTTGCGCCGGATGGTGTCCGTATTGAAACAACGCCTAAATTTACAAAAGATTGAACGAATAAACGAAGAACATCATGCCTGTCCTCTTGCCTGTGAAAGGAATCGCCCCGAAATGGGGAAATGAGTGTTTTATCGCTGAAAATGCGACGATTGTCGGGGATGTTATCGCCGGTGATCATTGCAGTTTCTGGTTTAATGCCGTCGTACGCGGTGATGTTAATTCCGTGCGCATCGGAAATAAGGTCAATATCCAAGACGGAGCGATCATTCATTGTACCTATCAAAAGGCTGCTACAACCATTGGTGATTGTTGCAGCATCGGTCACCAGGCTATCATTCATGGCTGTACGCTGCACCATAATGTCCTCATCGGCATGGGTGCTATTGTGATGGATCATGCAGTGGTGGAAGCGTTCAGTATTGTCGCTGCCGGTTCAGTCGTGTTGGAAAACACGGTGCTTGAGTCCGGGTTTATTTACGCGGGTTCTCCGGCTAGAAAAATCAAGCCTATCAGCGAAGAGCAGCGTAAGTTGTTGGAACAGTTGCCGGATCGCTACGTCATGTATTCAACATGGTTTGAATAGCAGTGCAAGATGAACGCAAGCTGTTAAAAACAGCGCAGTAGAGGGTATGCCGTCAAACATTCCTTTTTATATTTTGCATCCGAATAACCGATCAATTACCGCCATGCCATCCGAAAAAAAGACAACGGCCAATTCCGCAAATCGTCCGATAGGTATTTTCGATTCCGGTATCGGCGGGTTGACGGTCGCGAACGCAATCCAGAAAGAACTACCGTACGAGTCACTGGTTTATTTCGGTGATACGGCCCATTTGCCCTATGGAGACAAGTCGCCCGATTCCATCAAATATTATTCGATACGCATCGCACAATTCCTGTTGCAGCAACAGTGCAAAATGATTGTCATAGCCTGTAATACGGCGTCGTCGCTCGCCTTTGAAACCGTAAAATCTTTTGTTGACGGAAAAGTGCCGGTTATCAATGTGATTGATCCGGTGGTAGATCACGTGATTCGTACCGGCAAGCGGAAAAAGATCGGTGTTATCGGAACTAAAGGGACTATCAAGAGTGATATTTATGCGAAGAAGATCCGTTCAAGGAATTCTAAACTGGATGTAGCCTCTCTGGCCACACCGCTACTGGCACCGATGATTGAAGAAGGATTTTTCAATAATAAGATAAGTCGTACCGTCATCGCCTCGTATTTGTCCAGCCGTAAGCTTGCAAAAATTGATTCGCTTATTCTCGCTTGTACGCACTATCCTTTGATTAAGAAAGAGGTCGAGGAATATTATGAGGAAGGCGTGGAGATTGTTGATTCGGCGGGCGTCGTAGCCGCTCATGTAAAAGAGGTCTTGAAAAAGTCGAAGCAGCTCGCCGGCAAGAAAAAGCCGGTACACCATTTTTACGTATCCGATTTCACGAAGTCATTCGAAGAGAGCACCAAGTATTTCTTCAAGAATAAGATACACCTGGAGAAATCAGACATCTGGATTTGATGATTTGTCTGATTTAAAAAAACCTCCGACAACTTCATTTTTTACTAGTCTTGCTGCAAGGTATTCCTGTTCCGTTTGTCCGGGTGTTGGCAGCAAATAAACGTGACGACCTAATTTCCCCATGACGGCCAGATCCATGAGTGTACTATAACCTGCACGACAGGTAATTTTTTTTGCATGATGGAAAGCGTGCTTCAAAGCGGCATCGTGAAGATGAGATACAATGTGGATATTTCCAACTATACTTTCTGTCGTAAGCTGCGGCTTTCCTTGTACCATTAAAACGGTTTCTTGGGATGTTTTTACCGCAGCTATTAATTTGCTTTCTGTGACTGTCCGTTGTGGCTCAGGACCGCTTAGAACAATGACATGATCGTAGCTTGGATAAGCCTCCGCAGCAACTGGTGAATTATTAAAACGCGACAGCCAACCGATGAATTTTGCACGTGCAGGCAGCGGTTTTTTCTGCGAAAGTTCACCGGATAAACTGTCGGTTCCCGGCTTGTCGGGAATCCAACATTCGTCGAATGCTGAAATAAAGCGCTGTGTCTGTCGATGGATTAGCGGCTGAAGAAAACGTAGTAACGATGGGACACGGACGAATAGCTGGTGCGTGATGATGACACATTTTGTTTTACTGCTGTGTAGTCCGTATCGGTTGTCAGAAACGACCAGGTCAAAGTGCTCTTTTTGCAATAAGTTGTACAGCCAGCGTCGTTCATAATTAATCGCAAGAAGAATTTTAGGAATCTGTATTAGTAAGGAGAGTAATAGTGGAAGACGAGCGCTGTAATGTATGCGATAGCCATGCAAGGGCTCCATGCGGCAATCGGGAAAATGTTCGTGCATTAGTGCAGCGGTATCACCTTCTGCTGCCAAAACCACTTCATGTCCTTCTTCGCGCCATGAACGAATCAACGGAATACAGCGCGTAGCATGCCCAAGTCCCCAGTCGAGTGGGGAAACAAGAATACGCATCTTTTTATCGGGCGCCATCGGGGTTGAAGATAAATACGGTGGAAGCGAAGTGTCTATAATAATTCGGTAGAAGGATCCCAGAATAGCCGTTTGAATTCTACTACTTGATCGTCTTTTACGATGACATTTTCTTTTTCCAGCAGTCGTTGCATATCGTGTTCTGTGGCGAAATGATGTTTACCGGTAAGTAAACCGTTTCGGTTTACCACGCGATGTGCCGGAACTTTCGGTTTCACGGAATGTGAGCCGTTCATGGCCCATCCAACCATGCGAGAGGAGCGAGCAGATCCAATATACTTTGCAATCGCACCGTACGATGTGACTCGTCCGGGAGGAACGAGGCGTACAACAGCATAAACTTGTGCGAAGAAGTGATCGAGTGTGGGCTTCTCGTCCTTCATGATAATTTAAAACGCAGATAGCAGATTTTATCTCCTTGTGCTAACCAGATTTTTTCGTAAGTCGTTTTGATAGACAGCACCTCGTCGACTAGATCAGATGCATACAGATCGTCGGTAGCCGCAAGGACGGACAGTCCTTGTGCACGGACCACCTCAAGAGTGTAGGCATAGAGCGGATGACTGTCGGTCTTGAGATGTACCACACAATCCGCATCGGCGAAGCTGCGGTAGCGTTCCAGGAATTCCGGGGAGGTCAGACGCTTGTGTTCCCGGCTATCGCGCGGCTGAGGATCAGGAAAGGTGATCCAGAGATCTTTGATCTGATCTTCTTTACTGAAAAATGCAGCAATGGTTCCAATCATGATCCGCAGAAAGGCGGTGTTGGTTTGACCGTTGTCAAGTGTGGTTTTTGCGCCGCGCCAGATCCGTGCTCCTTTCCAGTCAATGCCAATGAAGTTCCGTGCCGGGAAAATGGCGGAAAGTCCAACGGTGTATTCTGCCCGTCCACAGCCCAATTCCAGGGTAAGCGGATGGCTGTTTTTAAAAAAGTCGGTTTGCCATTTGCCTTTCAGCGGATGGTCAGGCATAGGAAATTCCATCCGCGGCTGGAAAACATGCGGGAAAGTCGAATTTTCAGCGAAACGCTTGAGCTTGTTTTTGCCCATGCATCAAAGATAAACAAGTTCGGTGGTTGACTCATTGGATTGGGTGCAAATTCCTGTTCTTCCAGCACCGTAATCAGCCCGGATTCACGCGGCTGACGCGCTTTTTGTTACCTTTGCAGCTATGATTACCGTAGAACAAGTCATTGATGCCCTGCGCAATGTGATCGAGCCGGATCTGAAGAAAGATCTGATTACGTTGAAGATGGTAGAAGATATCAAGGTAGAAGGGAAGGATGTTTCTTTCACCGTGGTGCTGACCACGCCGGCCTGTCCGCTGAAAGCGTTGATCCAGCAAGCGTGTGTGAATGCAATAATCCATTTTGTGGATGAGACGGCGAATGTGACCGTCAATATGACTGCACGTACCACCAGTGGACGTTCCGCGGCTGACGAATTGCTGCCGAATGTGAAAAACATTATCGCGGTCGCCTCCGGAAAAGGGGGCGTGGGGAAATCTACCGTAGCGGCAAATCTAGCTGTGGCACTGGCCAAAAAAGGTGCGAAAGTGGGATTGATAGATGCTGATATTTACGGTCCTTCACAACATATAATGTTCGGTGCTGAGCACGAACGTCTCTTTGTGAACGAGCGCGATGGAAAACAATACATGATTCCAATCGAAAAGTATGGCGTTAAAGTATTGTCCATCGGCATGATGGTGGATCCGGATCGTGCCATTCCTTGGCGTGGACCAATGGCTTCCAAAGCGCTTAAACAACTTTTCAGCGATGCCGATTGGGGCGAGCTGGATTATATGCTGATAGATCTTCCTCCGGGAACCGGCGATATTCATCTGACGTTAGTTTCTGCGGTACCGGTAACTGGTGCTGTGATTGTGAGTACACCTCAACACGTGGCACTCGCCGATGCCAAGAAAGGGATCAGCATGTTCCGCCTGGATACGATTAATGTTCCGGTCTTAGGGCTCATTGAGAATATGGCGTACTTCACGCCGTCGGAATTGCCGGATAATAAATACTATATTTTCGGTAAGGAAGGCTGTCGGAAATTAGCGGAAGACATCAACGTTCCATTCCTCGGGGAAATTCCCATCGTTCAATCCATTCGTGAAGGTGGCGATACCGGAATTCCGGTAGCATTGGATGATGACGGACCAGTGGAAGCTGCATTTGCAGCAGCAGCCGACCAATTGATTCGGCAAACGGCTATCCGTAATGCGGAAAAAGCACCAACCCAGCGGGTGAACGCCGCTGCCTACTAATCGCTAAAGTCGATTATTCATTTTGATTATGACCATGTCTACGGAAGAACAACTTGTCCAGCGTATTGAAGAAGCACTTAACCAACTGCGGCCTTATCTGGAAGCCGATCAGGGAGATGTCAGTCTGGTCGAAGTCACGGATGATATGGTGGTTCGCCTTAAATTTCTTGGTGCCTGTTCGTCTTGTAGCATGAGCTCCATGACGCTAAAGGCCGGAATCGAACAAACTATTTTACGAATGGTACCGGAAATCAAACGCGTTGAAGCGGTGGATTTTTGAATAGATCAATAGTCAATTTACTAATCACTGATTCAAAAACTTCGCAATCTTTTCGAAGTAAATATTTTTATCAGTTGCAAAATTCTCCGCGTTACTTGGACTGGCAGCAACTGTATACGTGCTGGTGGCGAATTTCATTTGCTTGACATCGTTACTGTTAATCATTTCGTCTTTCGGAGAAACAATCAGCAGAATCCCTTTGATGTGCGGTGTCGGTTTTTCGAACGCATAGATCGGCTCAAAGTTCTTGTCGTAGCCAAAAGGAATGATGACTTCCTTGCCTTGCTTTTCCTTGATCTTCTTTTTCATGATTTCAAGTCCGTTCCAGGGACCGTCCGCAATGATGTAGCGCGTTTCTTTTCGATTGGCGCCGACACCGAGCGAGATACCGGCACCGATATTTAGACCGTACAGATCAAATTTGGTGATGGCGCGCGATTTGCGCAGGTAATCCAACATACCATTAAGGTCGCTCAGGAACTGCGGATAAATATAAGTTTCCAGATCGATAGTAAAGTCGCTGCTGGCACCATATCCACGATAGTCGTACATGGCGACGTTCCAGCCCGCCGAGAGAAACTGGCCAACGATTTCAATGTTGTCTGCCATGTTTCCATCGCCACTGCCACTGATGACCATCCAATTGGTTGTTTTCTTCGAGGTCTCAAAAAACCAGGCATTCAATGTAGCGCCGTCTTTTGTTGGCACTTTCTCTTCCTTGTATACCATCCCGTATTTTTCCGGTTTGATCTTGTATTCGCGGGAAGGATTCAGCGCGACAACGGTGATGCTGGAAAACAAGGCTGCCAGCATGAGCAGCGCAACAACATGCTTTTTCATAATACTAGAAGTTAACGGAATAAATTTCAGGAATTAATCGCACTGAATTCTGAAGCGCCGGTGAAATCTATCAACAGATGGCTAAAAACGCAGCGAGGAGGTTATGCATTTTTCGCAGTCCGTATGCTCCTTCCTGCTGACGGTTAACGCGTGATGACCAATCGGTTTCGAACCGTTTCCGATCCGTTGCTGCGTACCAGTAGCATGTAGCAACCGGCGGGTAACGTATGCACATCCACGGAATGAAGTCCTTCCGATACAGCTTGTTGCAGGACTGTTTTTCCGGTCATATCCACTACTTCAATAAACAGTTCCGAGGAGGATTTCATCCAGACAACCTCTGACGCAGGATTCGGAAAGAACAAATAGTCTGCGTTGGTGCCGGCAACTGTTATTCCGACGGTAATATTGCTATTTCCAGGACTGGAAGGATTTTGAACAACCATTGGACGTAGGCCATCAGGCAGGCATCCAATAGATTCATTCGGAGCCATGCTGCCGAAGTTTACACTGTCGAGGATTCGGTAGGTGTCTCCGTTGTAATAGGAAACATAAATGTTCTCACCAAACGCGCTACTCAATTTAAAGCTCATGTGCAACGGCCCCTGGCTTTTGTCTTCGTCCGCCCACAGCAGTAAAAAGCCGTTAGCGGAAATGGTGGTGTCCGGCATTTTCCATTTTCCGGGATTGTCGATAGAGTCGGATAAGCAGATGTGATCAAGGTATTGGTCGTTGGAGGAAGGATTGTAAAGTTCAATCCAATCCTCGTATTCACCGGCTTCATCGGCAATGGAAGTTATATTGTTGGCCATCCATTCGTTGATAGCCAGTTGAGGAACGTCTTTAATCACTACCGATAGCCAACCGCTACGCGGCTCGCGCCCTGTTCTTCCCGTACCGTCGGTATGTTGGATATAATAATACAAGGTGTCACCGGAAGCTACGCCGGCAAATCCGCCATAGTAACCATCGCCAGCCGAATTATCTTTCAGAGTACCGTTGTCCAGCATAGGCGTGGTGCGAATATTACCATTGTTCCAACGATAAGTGAGCAGGATATTACTAAGCGGAGCATCGTCCTCAATCCAAGAGCGAATAAAAATAGAATCGCCCGATACCGGGAATCGTGGGATGTGCCTGGTTTCGCTGAAGAGCGGTGGGATACCTGGGTTTTGTAATTGAGAAATAGTGGTGGACTGTCTCGTTCCGATGAATGATTTTATTCCTTCCGATACATGACCGCCCCAAGCCTGATCAAAACTGTTGTAAAAATCAGTGTAAGAGAAACCGTAATCCAGGGAATGGTAAGTATCATTCACGACAAAGGGTGCAATTTGTGTGCGCAGTGAATCAAGCCGGTTAACGGAGAGAACAGTATTCCCCATCCGTTGTACCAATTGATTCATGAAAAATGTGAATCGATTTCGATATTCGTTTTGAAGCATGACTTTACTAATCAGCGGTAAATTGCCCGTTCCTTGCCAGTTGTAAATGTCACGCGATGACCAACTGATATTGAACCAATCAACACCAAAGGTATTGTCGGTATCGTAGGGGATGAATTCGAATTTTCCGGTCTCGGTATTTTTATACAAGAAGTAATTGTTCTTATTAAAGCCGTATCCGTCCCAGTGACCGGTCGCGATATCGACGGCATAAGCGCGAAGAAATGCATTGAGATTAAGTAATTTCTCAAGAGAATCCTTGAACTGCGCGGTAGTATTGTTGTTCAGCTGATCGATGAAGTGCGACAAGTCCGAATAATCATCTTCCGCAAGATTGGTTTGTAATTCGTAGACCCGTCGACCGCTTCCTAATTTATAGTCATCCGGATTTTGACTGATGTAGACGAGGTCGGCCGGGTACGTACACTTGTACAGGTTGCCTCCGTTATTGTCAAACCTGGATTCCACAAAATTTTCATCGATATGTTCAATATTCACATAGAGGCCGTAATAAATTCCGTTGATATATACTTCATAATGATTGGCGCGCGGACCTGGAACATTCATGGCGGCGAGTGTTTCCCAGTATAATTTAGATCGGCAAATAGCTGGATCGTTGTGCTCGCCATTAAGATTTAGCTTTTCCAGCTTCTTATACTTTCGACCAGGTGTGAAGGAATTGAACGAAATTTTAAAGGACTTTTTTGCAGAGAACAGCGAGGTGTTGCCCCGTAATGATACCGCTACTTGAACCATCGTGTCCGTGGTAAACCGATCACTGATATATACAGTCGCCGGATATTCATGATCACGAATGTTGTTATACATGTCCGACACGGAGTCCGGCTCCATGATAATATCGATCCGGTGCACCACAGTGTCAGTATATACCTGGCTGTCAGAATTTCGCAAAAGATATGGCTGTGCTTGCGTCAGCATGGCAGCGAAAAGAAGGGTCAGTGTTAGGAGGGAAATTTTCATGGTTAGTCCGAAGTTACGAAACGATTTTGGTTAATTCGCAACTAGCGAGCGCTTACGGAGTACTTTGCCGGAAATCCTATCCTGACCCTCGTGGTACAGTTTAAATTTTACTTATTTTCGACACCTTGACTTCCTCTGGCGCCTCTAACTAATTTGATTGCTAGCAATGATTAAGAAAAAAACACCAACTCATACCTGGCTGCGTTACCTAATAGCCGCTTTCGCCTTCTTTTTGTATGTCAATACAGCCGGATATGAATATACCATGGACGATGACATTTTTTTTCTTAAACATTCCTCAGTACGAAAAGGAATTTCCGGATTTGGTGAAATCTGGTCTTACGGAAGCATGGAGAAATTCGACAATACACAAGGAGTTCAAGCATACCGACCTGTCTTGTTGGTGATGTTCGCGTTGGAAAAGGAGCTATTCGGATTCAATCCTGTCGTATCACATCTTATCAATGTATTGCTTTATGTATTCATCGGATTAGTAGTATTCCGTGTTCTAAAAACACTCTTTCGGGAAATGCATCCGTATGTAGCTGCATTAATTACACTTTGTTTTCTGGCACATCCGTTGCATACGGAAGTAGTGGCGAGTGTAAAAAGCCGGGATGAATTGCTCGCCGGATTATTTGGATTAATGACGTGGTTCAGGATTCTACGGTACGAGGAATTGCGGCAACGTAAAGACTTATGGATGGGGGCAGTTTATTTTGCCATAGCTTCCTTTTCCAAGGAAAGTGCTATGGCGTGGGTCGCCATTTTTCCGCTCAGCCTGATAATGTTTCGACAGTCCACTATCTTGCAAGCTTTGCGCATGACACTTCCGTTTTTTGCTATCAGCGCATTGTATTTAGTAGTGCGGCTACTCTTGATTGGTACAGCAACTAATTATTTCGGAATTCCGGTTCTTACTAATATTCTTACCGGAACAAACAGTGTAGGCGAATGGTGGGCTACCAAATTGGAAATTCTGTGGGTCTACCTCCGTTTACTGGCGCTGCCGTGGCCATTATCTTGGGATTATTCGTTTAATCAGGTTCCGGTTGTCGATTTCACCTCGCCGATTCCGTGGATTTCTTTGATAATGCACGCTGCCTTAATGATCGTTGCCGTTATTGGGTTTCGTCGTCACGCTGTTTTTTCATTTGCTATTCTCTTCTTCCTGGTGATGATGTCGCCGGTGAATAATTTCTTTATCGAAAACACCACCACGCTCGGTGAGCGATTAATGTTTATTCCTTCACTGGGATTTTGTATTGCCATCGTTTTTATTTTCGCGCGCCTCTTTAAGGTAAAGTTGTCGACTTCAGCAGTAGCGCCGGATCGTAATTTCATTTATGCCAGTTTAACACTCGTGGTGCTGTTTTCCGGAATGACGATTGTTCGTTCTGCTGATTGGAAAAACAATTTAACCTTGTTCCAGTCGGGAGTAGATGCTTGTCCGAACTCCAGCCGTACGCAATACAGTCTGGCTTCGGAGTGTTTCACACAGATGAATAAAACTTCCGATCCCGTAAAACGCCAGGAGTTTTCTGAAAGGGCAAAGGTTCATTTTGAAAAGAGTATTGAAATTCTTCCGGGAAACTTTCAGGCGCGTTATAATTACGGATTGTACAATGCCGCCATCGGCGACACGGCCAAGGCGATCGAATGCTATGAAATGGTTATCCGACTCGATTCGACGTATTTCACAGCAATGAATAATCTGGGAGTGATCTATGGAGCACGTCTTGATTTTGCGAATGCCTTTCGCTGTTATCGGATGGCGTATGCCTTGAATCCTTCTTCCATTACCGCCGGAAATCTGGCTAATCTGTATTTTAATCAGGGAATATTTTACGGGTTGAATAATAAGACGGATTCTTCCATGATCAGTTACCGTAACAGCGTCTCTTATGATCCCAAAAACGTCATGTCGTATAATAACCTGGCGGTAATTTTTGCCAATCGTGCTGAATACGACAGCTGCTTATATTACCTGAAGCAAGGTTATACATTTGATACTGCGAACCTCATGATTCTGGAAAATATCGCGGCGATCAGTTACTTGAATAAGCAATATGATCAGGCCATTGATTTCGCCGGCAAAGCATTGGCCTTGAATCCTCAGCTTCCCAAGAGCAGGACCACCATGGTCAACGCATATACCGCCAAGGGCGATAAAGCAGCTGCTGATAAATACAGATAATTTGTCCGTTACAGAGCGGTAAAGGACCTGCAGCGGATTTCTAGTGTTGGAGCCGGCATGAAACTTTTAAAAACAGGCCAAAAAAGCCTTTTTTAGCATATTAAAGACCGATATTTAATTTGAAGTTAATCTAACAATCGTAATTTTGTGCGGTAATCAATAGCTATGAAAAAGACGGCCTTATTATCCCTTACTTTATTGGTGTTCACCTTCGCTGCATGTACCTCTTCCGGTCCTTCCGAAGAGCAGGCGTTGAATGATAGTTTGACTTCCATGCCGGATACGCTCTCCGGCGAGAAAAAAGAAATGGTGGAATTCAAATTGTTCTACACCATTGCAAACCTGCCATCTCCGGTGGAGTTGATCAGTGATATTCGTAAAATCGAAGTGCCGTTCAACAGTGAATTGATGAACGCAACCGATAACGAGGTGAAATATAATTCGGCGTTCAAGAAGTCCGTCAACTTTGGAATTTATGGTGTCGACTTGGCCTACAGTGCCTTCTACGGTCAAAATCAGGACCTCATCAGTGCTTACCTCACTACTAAAAAAATGGCAGAGCGCATGAGCATCGTAGAGACGTTCGAAACCTATACCGCCGATTTTGAGAAAAATCAATCCAACAGCGATTCGTTGGTGAAGATGATGGATAACGCATATACTGAGATCGACAGTTACTTGCGCAAGAACAATCGTTCTATGTCAGCGTCGCAAACACTGGCGGGAGCTGTTATTGAAGCAGAATATCTTTGTGTGGAACTGATGAAGAAAGAGACGCAAAACGATAAAAACCGATTGGTCTTTGAAAAGATCTATAACCAGAAGTTGTATCTCGACAATCTCATTTCCTTGTTCACAGAGTTGAAAGAGGATAAGGATTGCGCCATGTTCCTCAACGAACTGAAAGTGCAGCGTGCCTTTTTCGACGGGATTCCAACTCCTGCAGACCTGACACCGGAAAATATGGCCAAATTATCGGCTGCGGTGACACGTACACGTAATAGTTTGATCAACTAATTCAAGATACTCTTGAAAACCCCGGAATTTCCGGGGTTTTTTTTTGAGGATATGCGGACAGGCGGAGCAGATTCGTTACTTTTAAAGGTTCGTGCTACACAAGGAAAATGAACGATAAAGTTCTCCGGTCGTTAATGCAATTGTTCGCTATCGGCGATGCGCTGAAAGCGAATGCCGGTCATGCACGACAGTTTGTGCAGCAATTTCTTCGTCAGCAATTACCGGAAGAACAGATTGATGCTTATTTGTCTGTCTTCGAACAATATGTGACTGCTGCCGGACCAACGGCGGCATCGCAGGAAAATATCCGGGCGTTATGTGAGGGAATCAACCGAGAACTACAGGCACGGCAAAAGTTCATTGTCTACCTTCGGTTGTGTGAATTTTTATTGCTACATGTAGAGACCAACTCTGAGGCCGCTGCAGAGTTTTTACTATTGATCGCCGGCATGTTCCGCATCAACCCGGAAGAATCCGGTTTGATGCAACGTATTTGTGCTGCTCCGCCGAATTTCCAATCGTTGGAATCCACATCATCCTTACTGATTCACGGACACGATGAGGCGCGAAATGGGTTTTCAAAATCCTTGGAGTTACACGACTTCTCCGGACAGGTCGCTGTCATCAATCTGCAACGTGCCGGAATTATGGTTGCGCGCTATAGCGGAAATGAGGCCTTGTTGCTGAATGGGCAACCGGTTCGTCCCGAAACCTTGCTGGTGTTATCCCAAGGATCCGTCATTCGTAATGCGCGGTCTGCTGCGATCTACTACAGTGATCTGCTGAATCGTTTTCTGGAAGATGGCCGTATGGCGCGTCTTGATTTTCAGACGGTCAACACCACGTACAAATTCCGTAATGGTAAACTAGGATTGCAGGAGTTTTCGCTCCATTGCTCCACAGGAGAAATGGTAGCTATCATGGGTGGAAGCGGAGCCGGTAAATCGACGTTGCTTAGTTTGCTCAACGGCACCAACAAGCCCTCATCAGGAAAAATACTGATCAACGGCGAAGATGTGGCGTTGCATCCTCAGGTTGCCCGCGGATTGATTGGTGATATTCCGCAGGATGATTTGCTAATCGAAGAGTTATCGGTCTTTGATAATCTGCTTTATAATACCCGACTTTGCTTCGGCGAATTAGACGACTGGCAAATTAAAGGTAAAGTCAACGAAATGCTCAAAGCCATCGGACTTTGGGAGATACGCGATTTGAAGGTTGGCGGTGTACTGAATAAATCGATCAGCGGCGGGCAGCGCAAGAGATTGAATATCGCGCTCGAACTTATCCGTGAGCCGATGATACTTTTTGTGGACGAGCCAACATCCGGACTTTCCTCCCGCGACGCAGAGAATGTCATGGATTTGCTCAAGCAATTGGCGCTCAGTGGTAAGTTGGTTTTCGTTGTCATTCACCAGCCCTCATCCGACATTTTCAAAATGTTTGACCGGCTTGTTTTGCTGGATACCGGTGGCTACCTGATTTATGATGGTCGTCCGGCAGAAGCTATAGGTTATTTCCGTGCCCGCGCAGGAATGATGGAATCAGGCGAGGGGCTTTGTCGCAATTGCGGCACCATCAATTCTGAACAGATATTTAATCTGGTCGAACAGGAGGTTGTTGATGAATTTGGCAATCGCAAGCAGGAGCGAAAAGTGCTGCCGAAAGAATGGTACCGCAAATGGAAGGATTACGATGCTGCAAAAAGTAATCCAAAGTCGGCAGGTAAAGTTTCAATTCCGGCGCAGGCTAAGATTGCTACCTTTAAAAAGCAGCTTGCCGTTTTTTTCAAACGGGACTTGTTTTCCAAGCTCGCCAACCGACAGTATCTGCTCATTAACTTATTAGAAGCTCCACTGATGGCAGCGGTGCTGGCATCGTTATTACGTTTTGCAGTTCCCGGGAAAGACTATACGCTGTATGCCAATGAAAATATTCCTGCTTACCTTTTCATATGCGTCGTTGTTTCGTTGTTTCTGGGATTGTCCGTAAGTGGCGAGGAGATTTTGCGTGACCGGAAAATACGAAAACGTGAATCGTTCCTACATCTAAGCCGTACTGCTTATCTCTGGTCTAAAATTGGTTTGCTCTTTATACTGTCTGCTATCCAGATGGCCAGTTTTATTGCGATTGGTAATGCCATATTGGGTATCAACGGAATGTTCAGCAGTTATTTTGCGATACTGTTTGCCAGCGCTTGCTTCAGTAATATGCTTGGGCTGAATATTTCATCTGTAATGAAATCTTCCGTAGCTGTTTACATTCTGATTCCGGTGTTGATCATTCCGCAGATCCTGCTAAGCGGTGTGATTGTGAAATTCAATAAGCTTAATGCTATGGGTGGCGTATCAGAAGGAATACCGTTGGCCGGAAACCTGATGACATCCCGTTGGTCGTACGAAGCATTAGCGGTTCATCAATTCAAGGATAATGCAAATCGTCGTTTGTTTTACAGCTATGATGCGGTAATGAGCCGTAATACCTATATCAAGGATTATTGGGTGCGTGAAATGCAAAAAGCAGCTTCCAAGTGTCGTCGGTTGCAAAAAGATTCGGCAACAAAAGAAACGCTCATCCCATCCTGGAGGTTGTTGTGTTACGAACTGTCGGATGGACCTGTGAATCGCAATAACCCTATGAAATTAGATCCAATGGATTGCACGACGAAGTCATTGGATGCAATAGACCTTCGCTTGGAAGAAATTCGTAAGGAAGCCGTGAACACGTTTAATCGAATCGGTGAAAAGAAGGAAAATCGCATGCAGCAATTGATGGTCGGCGATGGGGCATCAACGATGCTGGAGAAAAACTTGTTGACCTCGGAAAATCAAGCGCTCTCTGATTTGGTGCTGAATCAAACGGAGCGAACAAAGATTTACAGCACGGACGACCGCTTGGTTCAACAATTCGAGCCGATATATTGTAGTCCGGATCCGAAAACTTCTTTCTTTCAGCATCCGTTTTTTATTGGTGAAAAACGATTGTTGGGTAAAACTATGGATACCTTTTCCGCCAATTTGCTGGTGATATGGATGATGACGGTGGCACTCTATTTGGTGTTGCAATTCGATATATTGAACAGATTTTTTTCACGCAGCAGCTGAAAGCTGTATCGACGTGTTGTTGGTGCTACTGGTGCAAATTCTTTAGAACGACCACTATAAATTATTTTTTAAAGCTCATATCTCGTTGTCAAAGAATAAATTTTAAATCATGATAAAAATATTTCTGCTAGCCGTCGTCGGCGCAGGGTGTCTCCTGTCAGGTATGGTAAAGGCGCAAACTACGGATTCGTTTACGTATGATGGCGTCAACCGCTCCTATATAGTGTACACGCCTTCGTCCTATGTTCCAGGTACGGTTATGCCACTGGTATTCGTACTCCATGGTTTTACTCAAACTGCTCAAGCTATCATGGATGTTTCCGGCTTCAATGTGATTGCCGATACGGGCAACTTTATCGTTGTTTATCCTAATGGTGTTGGAAATGCATGGAATTCAAATTCCGGTATGACAGGTGGATCCACCGCGGATGATATTGGTTTTATTTCAGCGCTCACCGATACGATAGCTAGCCGTTACGGGGTGGATACCACACGTGTTTACTCGTGCGGCTTTTCAGCAGGAGGTTATATGAGCCATCGTTTGGCGTGTGAGTCCCCGCGATGTTATGCAGCAGTTGCTTCGGTGGCAGGCACCATGAGTACGGCTGCATATTCAGCTTGTGTACCGGCACGTCCCGTTCCAGTATTGCAGATCCACGGCACTGCAGATGCTATTGTTTCTTATAACGGTGGAGTAGGTGGCGTATCAGTAGACGATGTTGTTTCCAAATGGACTTCCGTTGATCTTTGCCCCGCTACTCCCGTAATTACCGCGTTACCGAACACTAATCTCTTCGATAATTCAACAGTGGAAAGCAGTATTTATGGTTCGTGCGCTGCGGGTAGTGAAGTTAAATTACTCAAAGTGGTTGGTGGCGGACATCAATGGCCGGGAACAAGCGCGCTATTGGGTGGGTTGGGAACAATCAATCGGGACATAAATGCAAGTGGTGAGATTTGGAATTTTTTCCGGCGGTTTAACTGTACTAATAGCACATCTTCTGTCAATGCTATCGACGAACGTGCTATAACGCTGGAGCAAGTTGCGCCCGGAAATTATGTTCTTCACGCAGACCATGCACAGCCGTTTCATTACTCGTTGTTTGATTTGAACGGTCGTGAAATAGTTAAAAGCAGTGTACACGGCGAAAGCCTCATTGACATTTCCAATATGGCCACAGGATTTTATCTTTTAGTGATTCGCACGGATAACAATCAATACGGCTACCGGTTGTTCCGCTAAGTGATAACTTACTATTGAATTCACCATAAAATTGGCACTTCCGACAAAACGGTCTTTACTGCTTAAACGCGTAGTTCCTCTGACTATATTTTCCATTGCGCTGCTTACCAAGTGGTGGCATGCTATCCCCTTAGATGGTCCGGATAAATTTTATTGGGGATTTCCATTGGCGTTTGTCGGTGAAGGATTTCATACGTCCATGTCATTACAGCTGTTTTTCCTGGAATTTATTTTCGATGTGGTGTTCTATTTTTTATCCTGGCTGTTATTTTATTTCCTGATGAAACGCTTCGGATTGCAACGCGCATTAAAAAATTGGATAACACGTACTGTTTGGACACTTTCCATTTTAGTAATATTACTTTCAGGGTTGATAGTAATCAATAGTAGCCCTGTTTTTCATTGGAAAAGACCGTATGATTGGGAGGTTAAGACTTCAGGTTATAACTTTATCTGGGAGCAAACGCCCATTGTTAAGAATCCTGACAATTAATTTTAAGAAAAGAAAAATGAAAAAAATCAGCCCTTGGATTATTGCTGTTTATGTTATTTTGGTTGGCTGCAAATCAACTCAATTAACTAAAACCTGCGAGGATAAAGAAGGCTCAGTAACTATAACCACCCAGCCTATCGACGGCCCTTCGGTTATTTCCGGCATAGTTCGGGATCTTAAAACCAACGAGGTGTTACCTTTTGCAGAAATAAACCTGATTGGTCGCGACAATGAACGTATGGGTGTGCGATCTGATATGAACGGTAATTTCATTATGAGAGGTGTTTTCATGTACGGGGACTGTGGTTTAACGATTCGCTGTCAAGGATATGAAACCATCGAAATGGGAATTACAATCGGCCGGCCATCCTATTTCCAACTCGATATCAAATTGAAAGAGTTCGTGAATCAGACAGAGAAACCGGTGATCTATCTTTATCCGACTTCTACCCGGAAAATTACTGTGGCGCTGGATTATGCGGGTGAACTATCACACACCTATCCTCACTATCCCAAGGATGGATGGGTGGTTACTGCTGAATCCAACGGTGTGCTGCACGATGAGCATGGACAAGAATATTACGCGCTGTTTTGGGAAGGTAATCCTTCTAAACCGCTACACGCCAATGATGGTTTCGTGGTGTCCGGCGCGCAGACCGCTGCATTTCTGGAGGAGAAGTTAGCTTATTTGGGACTGAACAGACGGGAAGCGAATGAATTCATCATGTATTGGCTTCCGCGAATGGAAGATCATCACTATAACTTGATTCACTTTGCGAGTGATGACTACGAAAAAATGGCTCGACTGCATATTTTTCCAACACCGGAAACGATTATTCGTGTGATGATGTTGACGCAGCCGTTGTCCGGCAAGATTGATTTTCCGCTGCAGGATTTATCCGCCTTGAAGAAGTCCAGAAAAGGATTTACGGTGGTAGAATGGGGCGGAAGTGTGGTGGAATCCATTATCCTTCCTGATTAATATTTTTTAATATATTGAATAACAATATATTAAAAGCAAAAAGTAAAATATTATTGCAAATACATAAGAAACCAATGTATAATTGCGTTAGGTAAATGTGAACACTATGATTTATTCATCAGAACTCATCAAAGGCACGCTAAGAACAATCATTCTGAAGCTGCTCAAGGATAATCCCCGAATGTACGGCTACGAAATGACCCAACATGTAAAGGAGCGAACCGGGGAAAAAATTCAACTGACGGAGGGAGCCCTTTATCCGACGCTACATGCGTTGGAAGCGGAAGGAATTTTAATTACCGAGACGGAATACATTGGTAAGCGTGTCCGGAAATATTATTCGCTCACCCCAAAGGGAAGAACCGCCGGCGAAGAGAAAATTTCGGAATTCGCTGACTTTATGCGTACAATGAAATTCCTGCTGGACATCAAAACAGAAGCTGTTTAATGTACACCCTTAGTGATAAACAAATCGAATTCATAATCGATGACATCCGACGTCGTGGCATCGAAATGGAGGACTTACAGTCTAACCTGCTGGATCATATTTGTTGCATCATGGAGAATGAACTCGAAGAAACCGGAGACTTCGAGCAATGCTACGAATCGGTGATTATCCGTTTTTACAACGATGATCTCGAGGAACTAGAAGAGGAAACAAAATCTCTGCTCACCTTCAAAAATTATTATAAGATGAAAAAAATCATGATTAGTAGTGGCGTATTTGCATCGGTATTCATGGCTATTGGCATCGTGTTCAAATTCTTGCATGCGCCCGGAGCATCTGCCTGCATCGGACTGAGTGTAATTCTGTTTAGTTTAGTCTTTCTTCCTTTGTTACTGACTTTACGTATCAAGGAGCGGAAAGAGATCAAAGACCGTGTAATAGTCATTGCCGGTATCCTATCGGGAATCATGCTTAGTCTGGGCGTTTGGTTTAAGATCATGCACTGGCCCGGAGCGAATATGCTAGGACTGGTTTCCATCCTGACCATCATTTTCCTTTATGCTCCTATTTACTTTTTCACCAATATCCGAAGAACAGAAAATAAGGAGCAAGTCATTGTGACCTCGTTGGTTATTTTGATGAGCTGTGGACTATTTCTTACACTGGTACGATCCAACAGCGCTCAACAACGTATACAGGCGAAATTGACACAAGATTATTATCAGCAAGAACTTCTGGTGCAGCACGAGCGGGAACTTAGTAGTTTGGATTCCGGACTCGCACTGGTGAATGAATCACATGAGATTGATAATCTGTGTATGCGAATGAAGCAATTCATCCTTCGGACGGAAATAGGAGAAAACGACTTGCCCACTGATTACCCACAACGGAACCTGCTCATCGGTGAAACATTTATCCGGGCTGCTATTGCTGATGATGCCTTGGCGCAACAGGATTGGAACACGTTGCTCAAGTCGTTAGAGGAATATAATCAAAAGCTACTGCCATCGATGGTGCCATTAGCCGGCAATCTTGAATCCTACGAATTGCGATCAGCAGATGCGCTACACGGATTATTGCGCATACAGCTTGGACTCTTGCAGAATAGCCGTTGCCGGTGACCAATGAGGTACAACCTACGGTTGATTTCATTTCTAAGTCAACAGTCCTCAGTCCGAATCTGCTGGCCAATCAAGTAAAATCTTCGCTTGACTTCAGATCGCGTTGAACCTTAAACTTTGAACCTTGAATTAATAAAGTACAAACTCCGGTTGGCTTCTTGGTCCTGCTGACTTAATAATAGAAGAAACGTAGTGAGGAAAGTTTCTCCGGCAATCCCCAGTCCATTACCGACCCTGGTTGTCTCCTATGGTTCTATTTACGGGCGATAAAACTGTTTCGAAAAAAAAACTATATTTATCTCCCAAATCGTACAATCATGAATCGTCTCCTTCTGCTTGCCTTAATCCTTATTGCTTCTAAATCGACTGTAGCGCAAATACCCGGTTATGTTCCGACTAACGGACTACAAGCCTGGTACTCATTCGACGGAAACGTCAATGATCTTTCGGGGAATGGCAATACGCCGGTGAATACAGGAGCCACCTTTGAAACCGATCGTTTCGGCAATTCTGCAGCTGCCTTGGATTTCGATGGCATTAGCGCTGTGATGACATTGTCCAATCCAACCTTCAAGTTTTCTGAAACCGGCAGATTCACTTATAGTGTGTGGGTGAACAAACGGACTCAGTCATCTGCAGGCGTAGTGCTGATGAGCGGTGTTGCTACGACGGGCTATTTCATTTCCATCATCCAGGGAGTCAGTGTTGAACAGTTCGGAACCAACATGCAGCAGTCGGCTTGGACATGGGCCACGTGCCCTCATACATTGAATGTTTGGGATCATTATGTCGCCGTGTATGATGCGGGCACGATGAGTTTTTATAAGAACGGCGTGCTCAGTGCATCGGCGATTTATCCTTACTCCGGCGCTATCGCAGATTTCATGCCGTTCTACTTTGGACGCGGGCTTCCTGGCGGTGGTAATAATTATAATGGACTGATGGATGATATTGGTGTTTGGTCACGTGCGCTCACGTTACCGGAAATCCAAACCCTTTATGCATCCTCCACCACACAAGTGAATGAAACCGACTCGGAGAAAGCTTTTTATATTTATTCCGGTTCTTCACCAGAAGAATGGAACGTGCGCATCCCTGAAAAAATGCTTCATACCGACTACCAATTATTGGATGCTACCGGTCGAATAGTCAGGCAGGATAATTTTTCAGGAGTTTGTCAGCGACTGGACGTTTCCGGACTTCCCGCCGGTGTTTATTTGCTTAACGCATCCGGAGTGACACGTCGTTTCGTTATTTCGTAATTTTCTCACAAGAGAAAAAAATCAGAATCGGCTACGTCGTCATTCCACTAGCGCTGAAGTATGTAGAGCTTGCCGAAGCGCGAACTACTCCACCGTCACACTCTTCGCCAGGTTCCTGGGCTGATCCACATTGCAACCGCGCATCACGGCGATGTGGTAGGAAAGCAGCTGTAACGGAACCACCGACACAATCGGAACGAGGGCGTCATCGGTCTCCGGAATTTCGATGACGTAATCCGCCATCTTCTTCACCGTCGAGTCGCCTTCGGTAACTATCGCGATGATTTTTCCTTTTCGGGCTTTTACTTCCTGGATATTGCTGACTACTTTTTCGTAGGTGTCGTTCTTGTTGGCAATCACCACGACCGGCATCTCTTCGTCAATCAAGGCGATTGGACCGTGCTTCATTTCTGCGGCTGGATATCCTTCCGCGTGGATATAAGAAATCTCTTTCAGCTTCAACGCGCCTTCGAGGGCTACCGGAAATCCGTAACCGCGTCCGAGGTAGAGGAAATTACGCGCATCCTTGAACTGCTTGGCAATCTCAATTGTCAACGCGTTGGTCTCAAGAGCCTTTTCCACTTTGGCCGGCAACGCTTCCAGTTCGTTCAGCAACTGATGATAACGTGAGTCGGTGATGGTTCCACGGTGACGCGCAATCTGCAACGCCATCAGGGTGAGTACTGTTACTTGTGCAGTAAATGCTTTTGTGGACGCAACTCCGATCTCCGGACCGGCGTGCGTATATGCGCCGGCGTGTGTTGCACGTGGAATAGAGGCCCCCACTACATTACATACACCAAAAATCAAAGCGCCTTTCGCTTTGGCGAGCTCAATAGCTGCCAGCGTATCGGCGGTTTCTCCGGATTGGGAAATTGGAATCACGATATCGTCTTCCGTGATGACCGGATTGCGGTAACGGAATTCAGAAGCATATTCCACCTCTACAGGAATCCGGGCAAATTCTTCGAAAAGATATTCGGCTACCAGGCCGGCGTGCCACGATGTTCCGCAACCGATGATCAGAATGCGTTTTGCGTTGGCAAATTTATTTTCATACTCCGAGATGCCGCCCATGCGCAGAAAACCTTTGCTCGCATCAATACGACCACGCATACTGTCCCAGATGGAACGCGGCTGTTCGTAGATCTCTTTCAGCATGAAGTGCTCGTAACCGCCTTTTTCAAGCTGCTCGAGTTTCATCTCCAGTTCCTGAATGTATGGCGTCTTCACTTGATTTTCGATAGTCTTTACGGTGAGTTGACCATCGCGCACCAGCGCCATTTCTCCGTCGTTCAGATATATGACGTTGTTCGTGTATTCAATGATCGGCGTTGCATCGGACGCCACGAAGTATTCTCCTTTTTCTTTTC
>CAINVI010000086.1 GCA_903854075.1 Candidatus Pollutiaquabacter sp.
GGCATTCGCAATCGCATCTTTAACATCGCCGCTTCTACCCGTAAATACATAATACTGAAGTATTTCAATCGTACCGCCGTAGGTGATAGTGGTGCCGGCCAGAAGCCAGCCGGTACTTGGCTGTACAGTATCACTGGAACTGTTTTTCCGTGCGGCAATCAATAACAGGTACGATTGAATGCCAAAAAGAAATAAATGAGTGATTTTATCCCAACGTAGCCATTTCCAAAAATTGATCTCAGGAAGCTGGTGGCCGGGCCATCCGCATAGTACCAAGGTGAATAGTGCCCAACCCAAAGGCGGCAGCCAAACGTTACGTAAGGAGAATGGATTACGGATCAAGCGCCGACTAACTGCTTGTAATCGGCAGCAGACAATAACCCATCAATTTCGGAGGGGTTATTCAATTCTACGCGAATCATCCAGCCATCGCCGTAAGCATCTTTATTGACCGCTTCCGGATTGCCTTCCAGTCCTGGATTCACTTCAAGCACTTTGCCGGAAACAGGCATAAAAAGATCGGAAACAGTTTTTACCGCTTCTACGGTACCGAATACGGCTTCCGCAGCCAGTGTTTCACCCACAGAAGTGATGTCGACATAAACGATGTCGCCAAGTTCTCCCTGCGCGAAATCAGTGATGCCGATGGTGGCGACTGCGCCATCTACCTTGACCCATTCGTGGTCTTTGGTGTATTTAAGTTGGTCCGGAAAATTCATGCTTCAAAAATAAGAAAAAAAGTATCGGTTTGCTGCTGCGGCAAACGAGAATCTACGACGGAATTTTTCAGTAATAGTGATGAAAAAATGATGCCCGGATTATTGCGCCAGTGTGAAACGGACACTGAATCCGGCATTGGTATTGGCGGTAGGATAACTGGAGGAGACGAACGGATTGTTCGAATTATACTCGTAGAAAGCACGAATGTTGAAGCGTTCGTTAATCGGATAGTCGGCCGAGAATTTAAAGCCAAGTGTACGGCTGCCGGCACTGGGCTGGTTGGTACCTTCAATGGCCTTCCGAAGGATCGTAGTGTTGTTTCGCATGTTCACGTCACAACGCAGACTCAGATCCGCGGTAATCGGTTTAGGGCCGGTACGGAACGGAAACTTCACCTTCTTGATCTTGTAGCCGAATCCAATCACATATTCTACTCCGCGTACTTCCGTAATCTGCACGTTGGAGTAAGCAAGTGTCAACGTTCTATCGCGCCGTATTTCAAAACGAGTTTGCAGACTGTTTTTCCACGTCATATCGACACCAATCAGCGGCGATAATTGTTCGGAAACGGTTACTTGTTGGAAGTCATACCGCGGGATGAAGTTGCCGACGGTATCGCGGTTGAAGGCGGCACCATCGTTTTCTTCGTACAACAGATTTCGTGAAAAGGAATTTACACTGTACACGGAACGGTAGCCGTGTGATAGGCTGAAGGATTGCAAGACCTTCTGGAACATCGGTAGTTTGGACAGTCCATCATACGTTATCCGCCAGTTAGGTCGGGGGATTTCCGGAAACCGGTTGAGGAATCGGGAAGAAGCATTCTTGCCGGAGTAGGCGGAAAGGAAGGCCGTTGTCAAAACCTCGGATTGTGACCGGCCGTAACCGTTCAGATAACCGGGAACAGTATCGTTTCCGGGAACATAATTTGGGTTGTCTGCCGCCAATAATTGCGAAGCTTCACTGCGGTTGGCAAGGAACCTTTCCCAGCTGCTGTTGGAATAGGTTTTATCATTTTTTACAAAGGCGGTATTCCATGTAAGGTAAGAGATCGAGAAGTTTCCGGTCTCTGTAGGACTGTAGGTTTGAAACACACCGTCTGCATTTGCACGGAAAAATTCGGATTCCGTCAATGATAAGTTTCTGTTGCCGGTAAGTTCGATCCGGAACGATTTGATAGGTTCAACTGTAAGTCGTGCGTTGAGGTTCCGCAGTTGATTAGTGCTGTAGAAGGAGTTCAATGTTGTATCCAGGGTCATCCATTTGTACCGCACGGCATCACCACGAATATCTTCCTGACTGCCCAGAATGAAGCCCCAGCCCGGCGCAGTTCCGGAGCCTTCATAGTTCCAGTCCATACCCATGAATTCCGGTTTAGGTCGGAAGCCCGGCAGCGATGTTCCGTTCGTTTCGCTATAGGTTATTGATCCTGTTTTCACCATCATGATCAGGTTACCAATACCGCGAACAATCGGATGAATAGTACGATTCTTTTTCTCTGTGGAATCCTTGCGTGTCTTCAGACTGTCAGTCGGTGATTTCGGTTTCGCCGGCTGGTTCTTCGCTGCAGGTCGCTGGGATTGCTGGTTTATTTTTTTCAGAAAAGGAACCTTGTTATAAAGGGTGGTGAAGGTAAGGTTCGTACTGAGCTGAATAGTTTGAGAATTCTGAATGGTATTGGCAAACGGATTGGGTCCGATTTGTCCGGAGGCGGAATCCCGGTACAATCCGGAGCTTACCCAGCCGAAGTCGGCGCCGTAACGGACGTTCATACTTACCCAATCGGTCATTGGGAATTTATTGAGCGGAAGATTGTACGTGAGGTTCCAGGTATGACGGTAGTTGTTAAGTCGTCCTAGGCGCATCAAATTCGTCTTGATGGAATCTTTCTCTTCCCGTGAATCGATCTTTCCGGCCGGCTCATCAATAACCGCATTGGCGTTGGAGTTGAAATCAAGTTTCAGCGATTTGGTCAAGTCCCAGTTCAAACCGTAGGTACGGTTCATATTGAACGTCTTGATAAATGTCGGGTCAAGTCGGAACGCGAGACCGCTGTTGTTGCGAAGCTGTGATTCCGCATAGGTCCGGTCGAGTGCGATACGCGCATTAAGTCCGGAAGGCAATGGATTAAAATTAAAATCTTTTACCAGCTTCGTCCAACTGGACGACATCGCTTTGCCCTTCATTTTTCCAAAAGGTTCGATGGGCTTTGCTGTTCTGTTGAAGTTATAAGCGATAGCACCTTGCGTACTTTTCGCCAGGCCGTATTCGATGTTGTAGTTGCGTTGGTAGAGTTCATTGTAGACGTAGGTGAAGTTCAGATTCTCTACGTCGTAAATATGTGACTTTGCGTTGGCGCCGGTTTTTGTTTTCCTGACGTTGGTGAAGTTGACGCTTTTGCGCTGCGTATAATCTTGTGTCTGACGAGCCAGCGAATCACGGACTTCACTGTTCGGTGTTGCATCCAGCGCTTTGGTAAGTACCACATCCGGATCCAGCGGATTGAATTCCGGATTCACAAACGATTCGCCGTAGGCAAAGTACATCGGCACTTTTATGCCTGATTTTTCAGGGAGGAATTTACCGAGTTCGATATTGGTAGTGAAATCGTACGATGTTCGGTTGAAACGATCCTGTTCGTTGACCTTCTTTTCAATACTCCGCCAACCGGCAGTATTCTTGTTTCCGACCAATGTCATGTTTCCGAGATCGGCAAGTTTGGCCGAAAGTCGAGCTGTTGCTGCCCATCCGCCGGCTTCGTCGAAGTCGGTCATCCGCATCTCGTTCACCCAAACTTCTGCACACAGTTTTCTTCCGGTTCCGCCGGGATCTTTGGGATTACGGACACCAATCATGACCGAACGTACATTGGAAAGGTTCGGTGATCCTTTAACAGTGATGGTGCGGTTACCGTCCGTCACCGTGAACGGCGTCAA
>CAINVI010000087.1 GCA_903854075.1 Candidatus Pollutiaquabacter sp.
ATAATTTTGCGGCTATTAAGCAAGTATTCGGGAAACTATTTCCCAACAATCTACACACGTGTGAAAAAATCCGACAAGCTTAAAGCACTGGCTATCAAAACGCTGGAAATAGAAGCTACTGCCATTTCGCATTTAAAAAACTTCATAGACGACGATTTTATCGCCTGTGTGCATCACATCCTGACCTCCAAAGGACGAGTGGTGGTGACAGGAGTCGGTAAAAGTGCAGTTATTGCGCAAAAAATCGTAGCCACACTGAACTCTACCGGGACTCCGTCCATTTTCATGCATGCTGCGGATGCCATCCACGGCGACCTGGGTATCATACAACGGCAGGACATCATCATTTGTATTTCAAAGAGTGGCGACACTCCCGAAATAAAAGTGCTGGTTCCGCTTTTACGTTCCTGGGGAAACAAGCTAATCGGCATGACCGGAAACACCACTTCTTATTTAGCTAAACATGCTGACCTGGTATTAAATACGTGGGTGGCAATGGAAGCATGTCCAAACAACCTGGCCCCAACCAGCAGCTCTACGGCACAAATGGCGATGGGCGATGCGCTGGCCGTTTGCCTGTTGGAATCTCGCGGATTTTCAAGCCGCGATTTTGCGAAGTTCCATCCCGGCGGTGCGTTGGGCAAGAAACTGTACCTCAAAGTAAAAGATATTTATCCGGGCAATGCAGCGCCACAAGTCACGCTAAAAACGGATATCCGAAAAGTGATTGTTGAGATTACTTCCAACCGTCTCGGTGCTGCGGCCGTACTGAACGGCAGCACGCTGGCAGGAATCATCACGGACGGCGATATCCGGAGAATGATGCTTCACCAAAAAGATTTCCAAAAGCTGACGGCAAAAGACATTATGAGTCCGTCGCCAAAAGCCGTGGAAAAAGACACGATGGCCGTGGATGCCCTGGCACTGATGCGTGAAAATAATATCACTCAACTGATCATCACCGACAAAGGAAAATACGTCGGTATGATTCATCTTCATGATCTCGTAAAAGAAGGGATTATTTAAGATGGCAAACAGTCCTGACAAAAGTTCCTCCGGGGAAATGTCCTTCCTTGACCATCTGGAAGCTTTGCGCTGGCACCTAATGCGCTCTGCTATTGTTATTGTAGTATTGGCGTGCGTATGGTTTTTCATGAAGGAGTTGCTGTTTGACGGCATCTTGTTGGCTCCTAAAAGTCCCGACTTCCCTACGTACAAAGTACTCTGCCGGCTTTCTGACAAACTTGGCATGGGCGAAGAGCTCTGCGTAACCGTCATTCCATTTTCACTGATTGCTACGGACATCTCTTCTCAGTTCACTACTCACATGTGGCTGGCCTTTCTGGCCGGACTTATCACCGGTTTCCCTTACCTCGTGTGGGAAATCTGGCGTTTTATAAAACCGGCGTTACACCAACACGAACGTCAATACGCGCGGGGTATCGTTTTTTATGTTTCTTTTCTCTTCCTGCTGGGAATCGCCTTCGGCTATTACATCATCACGCCGATGACTGTGAATTTCCTGGGCACTTATCAAGTGAGTCGTGAAGTGCAAAACATGATTTCACTGGACTCTTTCATTTCTACCGTCAGCACTATGACTTTACTGACCGGCATCGTTTTTGAATTGCCGGTTGTTGTTTATTTTCTAACCAAAATAGGAATCCTGACAGCGACCTTTATGCGGGAATACCGCCGTCATGCCGTAGTTGTTATTCTTATTCTTGCGGCAGTTATCACGCCCACGTCGGATGTCACCACGCTCCTGCTGGTCGCCATTCCGCTGTACATTCTTTATGAGCTTTCGATCTTTGTAAGCGCCTACGTCAACCGCAACAAACCAACCACCGATCTTTCATGAGCCAAAACAGCGTCACCGAATTCAACGCCTACCGAACAAAAATGAACGACCGGATTATGGCTTCCGACAATCTGGTCATCAAACGTTTATTCAACCTTGACGCCAATACGTATGCAGATGGCGCATTGAACGTGAAAACGAAGGAAATGCTGGGACTCGTCGCTTCGATGGTCCTGCGCTGCGACGATTGTATCCGTTACCATCTTGGAAAATGCCAGGAAACCGGAGTTACAACCGAAGAACTTTTCGAAGTATTCGCTATTGCCAATATCGTAGGTGGAACTATCGTGATTCCTCATTTACGCAGGGCTGTTGAATACTGGGACGAACTGCAAAAAAGCTAAGCGCTTTTTGTTCGTATTTTCGTCCGTATAATCATGGACGGCGTGTTTTTGAAGAGAGCTATTTTATTTTTCGTTACGTTGCTTTGTTGCAGCGCGACTTTCGGACAAACTACGAAAGTCAGTGGCAGGGTGTTCGATCAGCTGACCGGAGAGCCTGTTTCTTTTGCCACATTGCAATTCACCGGAACTGCCGTCGGAAAAAATACAGATATCGACGGTAATTTCAGCATTGAAACGACCTTGCCGGTCGACAGTCTTCGCGCCAGTTTCATCGGGTATTTGCCGGCTACCAATAAGGTAAAACGCGGGCAAACACAAGTACTGGATTTCGCTTTGCGCGTCAACAAATTCGATTTACCGGAAGTCACCATCAATGCCGGCGAGAACCCTGCGATAATCCTATTACGTAAAATCATCGAAAATAAACCGGTGAACGACCGGGAACGACTGCAGTCTTATCAGTACGAGGCTTATAATAAAATCGAATTCGACGTAAATAAAATCACGGAGAAATTCACCAAACGGAAAGTCTTCAAGCCATTTAAATTCGTCTTCGATAACCTGGATTCCAGCACCTCCAATCAGTTGCCTTTTCTGCCGGTATTTCTCACGGAAAGTGTTTCCGATATCTATTATCGAAAAAATCCTACGCTGAAAAAAGAAATCATCAGTGCGAGCAAGGTGTCCGGCGTAGAAAACAAGACGGTCTCCCAATATCTCGGCGACCTCTACTCCAATATCAACATTTACGACAATTACATCTATTTGTTCAGCAAAGGTTTTGTCAGTCCGATTTCCGGTATCGCTCAAGCCTACTACAAGTATATGCTTGTCGACAGCATGTATATTCAGGATAAATGGTGCTATAAAATAACCTTTCATCCTCGCCGTAAACAGGAACTGACCTTCAACGGTGAGTTATGGGTGCACGATTCCACCTTCGCGATACGCAAGGTAAACATGCGGATCACCGGCGACGCGAACATCAACTTCATTGAAGACCTGGCTTTTGTTCAAGACTATCAGCATATTGACAACAAGCAATGGATGCTGACCAAGGAAGTACTGGTCGTCAACCTGGCTCCTACGGAAACGGAAAACAAAGAAACGACCGGATTCATCGGAAGAAAAACCACTTTTTACCGAAACTTCGTGCTCGACCAGCCAATGGACGAATTGTTTTTCAAGGAAGGCAACGAAGTTGTTTTGCAGGAGGACGCGTACGAAAAAAGCAGTGCTTTCTGGGACTCCACCCGTGGAGAAACATTAGCCGAACGGGAGAAAAAGATTTACGCGATGATCGATACGATCAAAACCGTGCCCGCCTATAAAACGTGGACTAACCTCGTTTACCTCGCCGCCAGCGGCTACAAGGAAGTTGGACTTTTCGAAATTGGTCCGATCTATACGTTCTTGAGTGGCAATCCCATCGAAGGAGTCCGACTTCGTTTTGGCGGACAAACCAGCAATGCATTCAGCACGCGATTGATCCTGAGTGGCTATACTGCTTATGGTACGCGCGATGAAAAATTTAAATTCGGCGGGAAGGTCCGCTATTTTCTGGACAAAGATCCGCGAACGATTGCCGGACTTGAATTCAGACGGGATATCGAACAGCTGGGAAAAAGTCCGAATGCATTTGCCGATGACAATTTCTTCGCCTCTTTATTCCGCCGAACGCCTGCCAACCAGCTCAATCAGATCATTCAGGGGAAAGGTTATTTGGAACGGGAATGGATCCCCGGACTTTCCACGCGCGTCACCTTAAGTCACAGTGAATACAAACCGCTGGGTTCGCTGGATTACACCTACTATACCAACGACAGCCGGACTGATTCGTCCAGTGACATTATCAATACGGAAGCCACGCTTTATATCCGTTATGCGCGGAACGAACGATATCTTTCGGGAGAAGTAGACCGTGTCTCGCTCGGTACCAACTGGCCGATTTTTCACGTGCAGTATTCACGAGGTATGGACATTCTGAATGGCGGCTTCACCTATAACAAGTTGCGGTTTCGCATGGACGACTACCTTTATCCGGGCAACTTCGGACTATTTAATTACACCCTGGAAGCCGGGAAAGTCTGGGAGAATCTCCCATATCCGTTGTTATTTATTCAACCCGGAAATAACACGTTCGTCTACGACAAGTATTCGTTCAACCTGATGAACTTCTATGAGTTTGTGTGCAACCAGTATGTCAGCTTCAAGGCAGAACATCATTTTGGCGGTTTGTTTTTAGATCGTGTTCCTGCACTCCGCAGATTGAAATGGCGAGAAGTTGCGACCTTCAGTGCCGTGGCCGGATATCTTACTGATGCCAACAAAGAAATTCTCTCCAATCCGGACGCCTTCTTCTCGCTAAGAAAACCGTATGCAGAAGCCGGTATCGGCATTGAGAATATCTTCAAGATTTTCCGTATCGACAACATTTGGCGGCTCTCCTACCTGGACAATCCGGGAGCCACTAAAACCGCCATTTTCATCTCTGCGAAAGTGTCCTTCTGACCGCTTAACGGCGAATCGGATACGATTCCTTATCTTTGCTCCATCATGCTGCTTCGCGCCGAACAACTCGTTAAACGTTACAAAAGCCGTACTGTGGTGGATCATGTATCCATTCAAGTAGCACAAGGCGAGATTGTAGGTTTACTAGGTCCAAACGGAGCCGGAAAGACCACCACTTTCTACATGACTGTCGGATTAATCAAACCCAACGAAGGCAAAATCTTTCTGGACGATACCGACATTACACAATTACCTATGTACAAGCGTGCCCAGCAAGGAATTGGATATCTCGCGCAAGAAGCATCGGTTTTCCGTAAGCTAAGCGTAGAAGACAATATCAAGGCCGTGCTGGAGATGACACCGTTGAGCAAGGAGGAACAGGAACAAAAACTGGAAAAACTGCTTGACGAGTTCAGCTTACAACGAATTCGTACCAATCGGGGCGACTTGCTTTCCGGCGGTGAGCGACGTCGTACAGAAATTGCACGAGCACTGGCCGTTGACCCGAAATTCATTCTGCTGGACGAACCTTTCGCAGGCGTAGATCCGATTGCCGTGGAAGATATTCAAGGAATCGTGGCGCATTTAAAAGACCGCAACATCGGCGTGTTGATCACCGATCACAATGTCCACGAAACACTGACCATCACGGATCGTGCATATTTGCTCTTCGAAGGAAGAATCTTGAAAGCGGGAACTGCCGAGGAGCTGGCTGCTGATGAACAGGTGCGCCGCGTTTACCTGGGACAGAATTTCGAGCTGCGCAAATAATCGGACTTAGCCGGCTACTTCTGACAGTGTAAACTGATAGCTTTCCATGATCGGATTGGAGAGCAATTTTTTACAGGCTTCTTCCACCTGTGCACCAGCCTTTTCTTTGGAATCCGATTCCACTTCCAGACTGATATGTTTACCAATACGGACATTTTCCAACGTGGAGAGCCCCATGTTTTTCAATCCGTGGGTAACCGCTTTACCTTGGGGGTCCAACAGAGCCTTGAGCGGCATCACATCGATTTCTGCTATGAATTTCATGGATTATCGTTTGGAAGTACGTTGATTTCTGATGATGGACAAAAGTACGTAGAAACCAATAATTGGCGGCAAGGCGGCAAAAGAAAAATAAAGCAGCAGTGGAGCGGAGAGCACTAACAAGAGATAAGGATAAAGGTTGGCTTGCCAACTCCAGCCCGACAACTTGAAGGAAAAGAGCGGTATTTCTGCTACCAGCAACCAGGAAGATACTGCGCATAACATCAGAAGTAGCGGCGCACTGCGCAACAAAAACTCCCATTCGCCCGGACTGTTCAATAACATCAATGGCAATGCAATAATCCACAACGTATTGGCCGGCGTAGGCAAGCCGATAAATTCTTTTGTCTGCCGTTCATCCACGTTAAATTTAGCCAGCCGCAAGGCCGAAAACAGCGTGACGACAAAGGGTAAATACTGAATAAATTCCCTGACACTAGTTTGCGCCACCCATTGGGACAAGTCCGATGCTTGCAACAACTGATACATGACCACGCCGGGAATCAGTCCGAAGGTGACCATATCCGCCAACGAATCGAGCTGTTTTCCAATGGGCGACTGTACGCGCAGCGCTCTGGCAACCCAACCGTCCAGCAGATCAAAAACGGCAGATAAAAACACCAGCCAGGCAGCATCCTCCGGAGCACCGTGAAAAAGCATGACCAACGCCCAACATCCGGTAAAAAGATTGAGCAAGGTGATAAAATTGGGCAGATGTCGGGTCATTTGGGCAAAGTTTGGTCAAAAGTAAGGATCAAATCGGACCTGCCCAACCCAATGGCACGAAGTCCTTTCAGTGGAAAGCAACCATCTCTTGGCAAGACGAGGACTATTGTTGTTAATTAATGAAAAAAAGGAGTGAAAATCATCGAATTTAAAGCCGATAAATCGTGTAACTTTACGAGAGACCAACTTGTTTTCTTTATAATAAACCGTCCTGTATCCCGTTTATTGAAGGACCAGTATCAACCATGAAAAAACAGACGATTTTACTTGTAACGTTACTGCTATTCGCGGGAAGCGTGTTTGCACAAGCGCCCAAATACAGTAATGAATTTCTTTCGATCGGCGTTGGAGCACGTGCCATGGGAATGTCCGGTGCGGTGGTGGCCAGCGATCACGATGCTACTGCTGCCATTTGGAATCCTGCTGGTTTAACGCACTGCCAAGGCGACCTTCAGCTGGCTGCGATGCACGCGGAACTTTTTGCGGGTATATCGAAATTCGATTACGCCACAGTAGCCACTCATATTGACTCGAGCCGCACTATCGGATTCTCGATTGTTCGCTTCGGCACCGACGATATTCCTAACACACTTGATTTGATCGACGCTTCGGGAGTTATTGATTACAGCCGATTATCCTCCTTCTCCATTGCCGACTATGCCTTCGTGTTTTCCTACAGTAAAAAAACACGGACACCCGGACTTAGTGTCGGCGGAAACGCAAAAGTGATCAATCGTAAAGCCGGCGATTTCGGCAAAGCCTGGGGATTCGGATTCGACCTTGGCGCACAATACACCACCGGAAAATGGCTGCTCGGTGTTACTGCCAAAGATGTAACATCAACCTTTAACGCCTGGAGCTACAACACCGAACTACTGGAAGAAGCGTTTATTGCCACCGGTAATGAAATCCCAAAGAACACCACCGAAATCACACTACCTAAATTAATCATCGGAGGTGGTTATCGTACCGGATTAGGAGACAAGTTCACGCTGCTCGCTGAACTGAATGCCGATTTCACTTTCGATGGCCAGCGCAATGTTCCGATCAGTTCAGATGTCATCAGTGTTGATCCGCGAATTGGTTTCGAAGTCGGATACAGCAACTTTGTATTTCTTCGCGGTGGCATGCAAAATATCCAGCAAATTAAAGATGTCGACGGAGGCAAATCGACCATTGTTCAACCGAACCTGGGCATTGGCGTGAAAATCGGCAAACTTTCCATCGACTATGCTTTGACAAATATCGGAAGCAAGGAACTGCTCTACTCCAATGTATTCTCGCTACGTCTGGAAATCACCAAACAGAAAAAATAATTGCTGTTGAATAATTTTTTCATGAAAAGAAAGATACTTCTGTTTTTACTTCTACTTACTTGCTGTTTTGCACAAGCGCAAAACTACGGCAACGAATGGATTAATTATAGCCAGCAATATTTCAAAGTAAAAGTGTGGCAGGACGGCATACACCGCATCGATCGTCAAACTTTATTATTCGCCGGAATACCGGTTACTACGATTGATCCTCGCAAAATTCAACTTTTCCATAACGGCGAACAACAATACATTCATATCGAAGGACAAGCCGACGGCAGCTTTGACACCGGCGACTTTATCGAATTCATGGGAAGAAAAAACGACGGCGCTCCGGATGCCGCGCTTTATGCTGACCCGAACTGGCAACCGAATATCCATTACAGCCTCTTTACTGATACTTCCGTTTACTTCATTACCTGGAGCGTGACCACCAACGGTCTGCGGATGACGGAAGAATCGGATCAAACATTTAGCAATTTTACTGCTGCCGACTACTGTTTAAAACGGTCGTTTAACCAACTATCCGGTTGGTACAATGCCGGCCGAAACGACAATTCCATTGAATATACTGAATCAGAGGGCTGGGGGTATATTTTCGGTAATAATCGTTATACCTCGCTGAATGTAACCTTAAACACAGCAAATGTATATGGTGCAGGACCCGATGCAGTACTGGAAACTTCGATCAGCGGATACAATAATCTGGCGCATAATATCCTCCTCACCTACTTCGGACTTAACTTCAGTGACACGTATTACACACAAGCACTGAAACGATACACGTTTCAAGTCCCCTGTTCTCTGATTACTGCCGCATCCTCCAATCTAAGCTATGCAGTAACGACGCCAACTACGAGCGGAACGGATTATAATATTTATCATTATGCTGCGCTAACCTATCCTCACACTTTCGATTTCGAAAATGCAGGTCGCTTTGAATTCAGTCTCCCGAATGCAACAGGTCAATCCAAATCGCGTCTTGATATCACGAATTTCTCCAGCAGCGGAACGCCTATACTATACGACCTGAACAACCACAAAAGAATAAGCGTAGCAGCAAACGGCGCCGACTGGCAGGCGCTGATTCCCAACGATGGCGGCACTTCGCCTAAGAACTGTATACTCACCAGCACAGGCAGTATCATTCCTGCTACGTCCATCATCGGCATCAATTACATTGCCAACAATTTTGGATACTTCAATAACTTCCTTTCCAATCCGATCGACTCAGCGTTCCTGATTGTCACCCACCGTTCCTTGTGGAATCAGGCGCAACTTTATAAGAACTACAGAAATCAAACTACCGGTAATCGCGTTTTACTGGCTGACATCGACGAGCTCACGGATCAGTTCGCCTACGGCATACAGAAACACCCGCACTCTATCCGCAATTTCAGCAAACTCTTACTTGATCAGTGGACAAATGTAGCAGATCCTCAACATCTCTTCCTGCTCGGAAAATCCATCAACCCGATTGACGCCAGATCTAATTCGGCACTGTTTGCTGTTTCTCTGATTCCTTCTTTCGGAACACCTTCTTCCGATATCGTTCTAACCTCCGGGTTGAACGGAACATTGTACGAACCCGCTATTCCAACCGGACGACTCAGTGCACGAACGGGAAATGAAATTTTAGGCTATCTGCAAAAGGTCCAGGAGTACGAAGCCGTCCAGCAAGGCGTGCCTCAGTCCTGGATGAAAGAGATCCTTCACTTTGGCGGCGGAAATGACCTCGCTCAACAGGCGCAACTGGCCGGTTATCTTTCGGATTTTGAAAACATCATGGAAGGTGCGCAATTCGGAGGAAATGTCACCACTTACTTAAAATTCAATACAAGTCCAATTGTCATCAATCAATCCGACTCATTGCAAGCACAGATCGATTCCG
>CAINVI010000088.1 GCA_903854075.1 Candidatus Pollutiaquabacter sp.
AAGTGTGTTGCTTGCAGAACTAGAGCTGTTGTTTGAAAACGAATAAAACAACGAACCAATAGCAAACACCATTGTAGAACCAACCACTAAAAGACCAATAATGATTTTATTTTTAAAGACGGTCAGGCGGTTCTCCTCAATCTGGGATACAACAAAAAGGGGTTGGGAATTACAGCAAGTATGAAATGGCTGGATAACATGTCGTACCGTAGCGATCGTTATGCATTGGTGAATAGTTTGCTCATCAATTATATGCCGGCGATTACCAAGAATCATACCTATTTATTGGCAGCCTTTTACCCGTACGCAACGCAGCTCATCGGTGAATTTGGCGTTCAGGCAGAGGTCTTCTATCATCTGCCGAAATCCTTATCCTGGGCAGGGCCTTACGGAACCGATATTACAGTCAATTATTCCCGCACGCAAGCTATCGACAAACAGTCAATCACGGCCGGAGCAGATACAGCCCTTGGCTATAAGGCAAAATTCCTGAGCGTTGGCGACGAAATTTATTACGAAGACTTCAACATTGCCATTGACCGGAAAATAAATAAAAAGCTCCGCGCTATTTTCACGTACATGTACCAGAATTACAATAAGGACCAGGTCGAAGGTCGTGAGGGATTCGGACATGTGTATTCGAACATCTTTGTACTAGAAACCCAATACCGGATTACTACCAAGAAAAGTATCCGTACAGAAATTCAGGCCCTCATTACCGAACGTGATCAGGGAAGTTGGGGTTTGTTGCTGGCCGAGTATTCCATTGCACCACACTGGTTTGTTGCTGCTTTCGATCAGTATAATTATGGTAACCCTATCGAATCCAAGCGTCTTCATTATTTCACCGGTCAAGTCGGCTATAGCAGGGGCTCCAATCGTATAACAGTTGGTTATGGCCGTCAACGTGCAGGTATTCTTTGTGTCGGCGGTGTGTGCAGGAATGTTCCTTCTGCCAATGGTTTCACCCTATCGGTTACATCCAGTTTCTAATACATTCTCAGTCATGATACGCAAGGTTTCCTTGATCGCAGTTTTTAGTGCCATCCTGTTTACCGGATGCGATAAGGTGGAAGCGCCTTATTATGAAGGCAGCACCGCCGATGTGGTTTATATCGGCACGGACGCAGCAATAATTAGTGGTGATACGTTGTCTTTTGAGCCGGACAACACCCCAGCCATTAAGAAAGTGCTGCTGGAAGATTATACCGGTCATACCTGCGGAAATTGTCCCGCTGCGGCCATGTACATCGTGAGCAATCTGGTGCCCGCCAATCCTGACCAATTGGTCGTGATGGGTGTTCATGCCGGAGATTTTGCCAATACCACGAACGGTTTGCCGAATCAACCAACAGCTTCCTTCCAAACGGATTTCACGTGCGCAGTTGGTAATGCATGGTATACGAAGTTTAATGTGAATTTCAATCCTTGTGGAATGGTAAACCGGGCCGGTTTTCCTACCGGATCACACCTCAAGCCGTACCTTGCCTGGAATTCTGCCATCAATGCGCAAAAAGCATTGGCGCCTACGCAAAAGATCCGCCTCGAAGCACACCTTGACACACTTACCGGCAAAGCAAACATTGCGGTGCAAACGGAAAACCTATCAGCTACAAGCAGCGAATTGAAGCTACAAGTGGTGGTGACGGAGGATTCAATCATGGATTGGCAGGTTTGGTACGGACATGTTCCGGAATATGAGCCCTCGTACTACCATCGTCACGTACTGCGTACCACCTTGAACAGTAACTTCGGAGAGGCATTGTATGCCGGCAATGTTCCCGCCGGCGAGAAACGCATCCGCGGATATTCTGTGCAGCTTGCACCGGAATGGGACCTCAAACATTGCAGCGTCGTTGCATTTATTTACGATGCTACGACGCAGCAAGTCATGCAGGTGGAAGAGCTACACCTCGAAGAATAGTCGCTCCTATGATTGCAAATGGTTACTTGTGTCGTTTTACCTTGGCGGTTTTTCTGTTGATCACTGCTTCCGGCTCTGCGCAGCAATTTGATGCAGGGCTTCGTTTCGGATTGACAACAACGCAAGTTGGCGGCGATCAGCTGGAAGGTTTTGATAAAGCTGGATTGTTAGGCGGAGGCTATGTATCACGTGCTTTTTCTAAACGTACTTCCCTCGCGATGGAAATGCTTTTTGTACAAAAAGGGAGCAGAAAGCCGGTTGATGAAACGGATAACAGTTTCTACCGGTTGCGCTTGAGTTATATTGAAGTTCCGTTGCTTCTACGATGGAAAGCATCAAGAAAAATAACCCTGGAAACCGGCCCTGCTTTCGGCGTGTTAGTTGCAGCCAACGAAGCGGATCAGGTGGGGGACATCAATTATGCGCCTGCGTTTGAGAATACGGAGTTCTCTTTTCACTTAGGACTACTTTATTCCCTGGGTGAAAAATGGAGCGTGAATGCGCGGTACGGATTTTCTGTTTTACCGATCCGCTCCTTTTCTTCGGTGTCCAATTACCGCTACCTTGACAGCGGACAGTTCAACGAAGTGATTCAGCTATCGTTGAACTATGCCTTCTGAACGTGTTTTCCTCTTTTGGAGGGACAAGGTTTCGTAAGCGACATTTAGTATATTCGTTGTCCAATCTTTGATGACTATGAGAGAAACGCGTTCTGCGCTTCGTTATTCCGTTACTGAAAGTCCTGCTATCGATCAGGTAGGTGTGGACGAGCGGGTGTCCCGTATGACCAAGCGAAGTATAAAGAAAGAGTCCAAGCTGCAGGCCCTCAAGCTAGCCATGAGCATGCTCGATCTTACAACGCTGGAAGCAAAAGATACTCCGGGCAAAGTACGTCAGTTGTGCATAAAAGCCATGCATCCGCACGATCTGCTTCCCGGGATTCCGGCAGTAGCTGCTGTTTGTGTTTATCCTAATCTAGTGCGCGTAGCTAAAGAGACACTTGAAGGATCTGGTGTAAAAGTAGCGGCTGTTGCCACGGCTTTCCCCAGCGGAATGTCTACACGAAAAATGAAGCTCGAAGAAACACGTTGGGCAGTAGGAGAAGGTGCAGATGAAATCGATATGGTTATTTCCCGCGGACAGTTCTTGGCCGGCGAATACAATTTCGTGTTTGACGAGATTGCAGCTGTCAAAGAGGCATGCGGAGCGGCTCATCTGAAAGTCATTCTCGAAACCGGTGAATTGAGTACCCTTGACAATGTCCGTCGCGCCAGTGATTTGGCCATGAATGCCGGTGCAGATTTTATAAAAACTTCTACCGGAAAAATCCAGCCGGCAGCAACCTTGCCGGTTACCTTGGTCATGCTCGAAGCTATCCGTGACTATTACTATACGACAGGTAAGATGATTGGCATGAAGCCGGCTGGCGGAATTGCCACGGCCAAGCTGGCGCTGCAGTACTTAGTCATGGTGCGTGAGACGCTCGGCCAGGATTGGTTAAATCCCGATTGGTTCCGCTTTGGTGCAAGTTCACTGGCGAATGATCTGCTCATGCAAATTGTCAAAGAGCACACCGGTGTCTACCAGAGTATTGATTATTTCTCTAAAGATTAATGCAGTCGTTGCAACTCATTACAGTATGAAAAAAACGAAGAAATCAGTAACACCTCTTAACTTTACCGGCGGGTGGGATTATGCACCTGCGCCGGAGAGTAAGGACCATGTGCAGTTGAAGGACCGGTACGATTTGTTTATTAATGGGGCATTTGTAAAGCCACTCTCTGGAAAATGGTTTGACACCATTAATCCGGCAACCGAAAAACGGATTGCTGCTGTGGCAGAAGCCGGTGAAAAGGATGTCAATAGTGCAGTGACTTCTGCGCGTAAGGCGTATGATGGAGTATGGGGTAAAATGCCTGCTAAGGAGCGTGGGAAATATATTTATCGCATAGCCCGTATCATGCAGGAACGTGCGCGTGAGTTGTCGGTCATCGAGTCTATGGATGGTGGCAAACCAATCCGGGAATCACGTGATATCGATGTGCCACTCGCAGCAGCACATTTCTTTTACTATGCCGGTTGGGCGGATAAACTGGCATACGCACTACCTGGTGCAACGCCGCGCTCTGTTGGAGTTACCGGACAAATCATTCCTTGGAATTTTCCGCTGTTGATGGCGGCCTGGAAAATCGCTCCTGCCTTAGCGGCAGGTAATACGGTAGTGTTGAAACCGGCGGAAACAACTCCGCTTACAGCGTTGAAACTGGCAGAGATCATTCAGGAAGCTGACCTTCCTCCGGGAGTTGTGAATATTATCACGGGCGCAGGAACGACCGGCGCAGCACTGGTCAATCACCCCGGCGTGAATAAAGTCGCCTTCACCGGATCTACGGATGTAGGAAAAATAATTCAGAAAGCACTGGCCGGAACCGGTAAGCGCTACACCCTGGAGCTTGGAGGCAAAGCAGCTAATATCATTTTTGAGGATGCTGCCATCGATCAGGCCGTAGAAGGAATTATTAACGGTATTTTCTTTAATCAAGGACACGTTTGCTGTGCGGGTTCCCGACTCTTTGTGCAAGAGTCGGTCATGAAAACCGTAGTGAGAAAACTGAAGGACCGTTTAGAGACGTTAGTGGTTGGAGATCCGCTGGATAAGAATACCGATATCGGTGCTATTAATTCACGGATGCAATTGGAGAAGATCAAAAAGTATCTAAAGATTGGTGTGAACGAAGGCGGTGAAATGTATCAGGCAGCGTGTAGTGTGCCTTCCAAAGGGTTTTGGTGTAAGCCAACATTGTTCACCAATGTCTCACAATCATCTCGAATCGTACAAGAAGAAATTTTCGGTCCTGTCTTGGCAATTCAATCGTTCCGCACACTGGAGGAGGTTATCGAAAAAGCGAACAATATTCCATATGGTCTTAGCGGAGGTGTTTGGACCGATAAGGGTTCCCGTATTTTCAAGGTGACCGGAGAATTACGCGCCGGTGTAGTATGGGCGAATACCTATAATAAGTTTGATCCGACATCACCTTTCGGCGGATACAAAGAAAGTGGAGTAGGTCGGGAGGGCGGATTGCACGGACTTATGCCTTACCTGCAACACGTCTGATAAAAAGAGATTCCTATGGAAACAAGCAAAAAAAATAAAGCAGGATCCGCTGCAAGAATCGGTGTACTTAAAACGTACAAACTGTATGTTGACGGAAAATTTCCGCGAACTGAATCCGGACGTTATTTCATTTTCAAAGACACGAAAGGCACAGCACTAGCCAATATTTGTGTAGCATCTCGAAAGGATTTCCGCGATGCTGTTGTCGCCGCACGTAAGGCACAGCCATCTTGGGCGGCACGATCGGCCTACAACAAAGGCCAAATCCTTTACCGGATTGCCGAAATGCTCGAAGATCGTCGTCCGCAATTCGTTGCCGAACTCCAGCAGCAAGGCTTGGCAGCGAAAGCTGCTGAGGAGGAAGTTAGTGTAGCTGTTGACCGCTTGGTTTATTATGCCGGCTGGAGCGATAAGTACCAGCAAGTGTTCAGTGCAGTAAATCCGGTCGAGTCTTCGCACTTCAATTTTTCTTTGCCGGAACCCACCGGTGTCGTCAGTATGATTGCCCCTGAAGAAAGTGGACTCGTTGGACTGGTGTCTGTTATCGCTCCGGCTATCGTTGGGGGCAACGTTGTCGTTGTGCTGGCCTCCGAGCAGTATCCATTGACGGCAATTACCTTCTCGGAAGTGTTGCACACATCAGATCTTCCCGGCGGTGTTGTGAACATACTCACCGGTACGCGAAAAGAATTGGTGGGGCATTTCACGAATCATATGGACGTGAATGCTACGGTATATTGCGGATCCGAAGCGGGTCATATCAAAACGGTGGAAGAGAATTCAGCCTTGAATGTAAAAAGACCTTTCGTTTATACTACCGATAATTGGAAGAGCGAGGAGATGCAAAGTCCTTACCGTATCATGGATTTGCAGGAAATAAAAACCACGTGGCATCCTATCGGAAAATAAATCGTTCGTAGCACAGATGTTGTTTCCTCCTGCACCGCTAGTGACTCCGACCGACCGAGAACGATCGTTAGGACAGTCCGCGCATGTCTTCTGGCTGACCGGACTAAGCGGCTCCGGAAAATCAACGCTGGCGCAACATTTGGAGCAGGCATTACAGCAGCACGGATACAAGACGATGTTACTGGACGGCGACTTGTTGCGATCCGGACTGAATAAAGACCTTGGATTTTCCGACCATGATCGTACCGAAAACATCCGAAGAATTGCCGAGGTGAATCGCTTGTTTCTTGAAGCCGGTATAATTACTATCAATGCATTTATATCGCCGTTTCGCTCGGATCGTGCGGCCGTGCGTGATCTACTTCCTGCTGGGTGTTTCAGCGAAATTTATCTAGCAGCAGATCTTACCGCCTGCGAGGAAAGGGACGTGAAAGGATTGTATAAAAAGGCGCGTGCGGGCGAAATTTCCTCATTCACTGGAGTCAGTTCTCCCTACGAGGCCCCGTTGAATCCCGATTTGGTACTTTCTACTGGTGCTGAAACCGTAGAACAATCGTTGGCCAGCTTGCTTGAATTTGCGCTGCTGAAAGTCAAGCCATCGGCTGCCTAAACCACCTAATTTTCCTATCTTCGTTCAGTTGATGTGCGGTATTATGGCATATTGGCATTGAACAAACGAACGAGACGGATGTTTTCTTATAACCTCGATCATTTACGGGAGCTGGAAGCCGAGAGCATTTTTGTGCTCCGTGAGGTTGCAGCCCAATTCGAGCATCCGGTCCTGTTGTTTAGCGGAGGGAAGGATTCCATTGTTGCCTCCTACCTGGCGCGTAAAGCGTTTTATCCGGCACCTATTCCCTTTACATTTCTTCATGTAGATACCGGACATAATTTTCCCGAGACAATTCGTTTCCGCGACGAATGGGTTAAAGAATTGGGTGCTGAATTGATCGTTCGTTATGTACAGGATTCTATCGACAAGGGACGTGTTTCTGAAGAAAGTGGTATTCATGCCAGTCGAAATGCTCTGCAAACTACAACCCTTGTTGATGCCATTGAAGAATTAAAAGTGGATGCAGCTATTGGCGGTGCTCGGCGCGATGAGGAGAAGTCACGTGCAAAAGAACGATTCTTTTCACACCGCGATGAGTTTGGCCAATGGGAACCGCGCAACCAGCGACCGGAATTGTGGAGTTTATTCAATGGGCATCATCGTAAAGGCGAGCATTTCCGGATCTTTCCATTAAGTAACTGGACGGAAATAGATATCTGGCAATACATCAAGAAAGAGAATATCCGGGTGCCTGAAATCTACTTTTCGCACGAGCGTGATGTGTTCGTACGCGAAGGGAATATTTATGCATTTTCCGATTTTGTGCAGTTGGGAAAGGACGAGCATGTATCGCGCAAAGTCATCCGCTTTCGTACGATTGGTGATATGACGTGTACCGGTGCAGTGGAGTCGGTTGCTACAAATCTTGAGGATATTATTCGTGAAGTAGCTACATCGCGTTATACGGAACGAGGCTCTCGTATCGATGACCAGCGCTCAGAGACCTCTTTGGAAGACCGCAAACGCGCGGGGTATTTTTAATCGGTTTATATTTTCGCCATGATGCATTCCTCCGATATAGATATCCTTCGTTTCACTACTTGTGGAAGTGTAGATGATGGAAAAAGTACGCTCATTGGTCGGATGCTCTTTGATACAAAAAGTATCATGGAAGATCAATTGCAGGCGGTCAAGTCGGCCAGTGCTCGTCGTGGAATGTCCGGATTGGATTTGTCGTTGATAACAGACGGACTGAAGGCTGAAAGGGAGCAAGGTATCACGATCGATGTTGCATACCGTTACTTTTCAACGAATAATCGAAAGTTTATTATTTCAGACGCTCCAGGACACATTCAGTATACACGAAACATGGTCACCGGTGCTTCCAGTTCCAACCTTGCGCTTATCCTGGTGGATGCCCGGAAAGGTGTAGTGGAGCAGACGTGTCGCCATGCTTTCATCGCTTCACTGCTGCGGATTCCACATCTGGTGCTTTGTATCAATAAGATGGATCTTGTCGATTACAATCAGGACATATACCAGTCTATCGTCGATGATTTTCGAAATTTCTCGTCACGTCTTGAAGTTCAGGACGTGCAATATATTCCAATCAGTGCGCTGAATGGCGACAATGTGGTTCATCGTTCGGAGAACATGCCTTGGTATCAAGGTACTACGTTGATGTATCATTTAGAACACGTACATATCAGCAGCGACCTGAATCAGATCGACTGTCGATTTCCGGTTCAGTATGTCATTCGACCTCGTTCTGAAAAGTTTCCCGATTATCGCGGTTACGCAGGTCGGATTTCCGGTGGTGTATTTCGTGCCGGAGATCCGGTTATGGTCTTGCCCTCCGGGTTTACTTCAAGGATTAAGTCGATAGGGCTAGCTGAAAAAGAGCTGGAAGAAGCCTTTGCTCCGATGTCAGTCACCATGACACTGGAAGATGATATTGATATCAGTCGCGGCGACATGATCGTGCGCGAGAACAATGTCCCGCAATCGGGTCAGGATATCGAATTGATGATTTGCTGGTTTAATAAGCGAGCACTGCAGTCGGATTCGCGCTATCTCCTTCAGCATACTACACACGAAGTACGTTGCCAGGTGAAGGAAGTCCGGTATAAGATGGACATTACCACGTTGCGACGCATTCAGCAGGATCCTGCATTAGGCATGAACGATATTGGACGAATACGTATTCGTACCACACAGCCGCTGTATTATGATAGTTATAGAAGAAACCGTTATACTGGCAGTGTCATATTTATCGACGAACAGACTCAAGAGACGGTCGGAGCGGGAATGATTATCTGATGCCTACGATGAAGCAACCTGCAACATACGTTCAACTGCTAGATAGAGCAGTCAGCGCGGCATTGAAGGCCGGTGCAGTAATCATGCAACATTATGATACTTCTATTTCGGTCATGGCTAAGTCGGATAAATCACCGGTGACTGTAGCTGATCTCGCAGCACATGATAGCATACTTGCGTACCTTGCTGATACCGGTTTTCCGGCTATCAGTGAAGAGGGAGGAAATCACTCGTATGACGAACGGAAAAATTGGCGGAAGTATTGGTTAATCGATCCCTTGGATGGAACCAAAGAGTTTATCCATCGCAACGGTGAATTTACGGTCAATATCGCATTGGTTGAAGATGGTGTTCCGGTGCTCGGCGTGGTGTATGCACCGGCTACCGGTGAATTATACGCCGGATGTAAGGAGTTAGGCGCCTGGTATATTCCGAATGCTGATGCAGTAGCCGCTGGTCCTGTTGATTTTACTGATTTCCAAATCCAGGAAGTTGAATCTTCATCACCACAGGTACACACTATTGCAGTTAGCCGGTCACATCTGGATCAGGAAACAATAAATTATATTGAAAAACGGAAATTGGAACTGGGTGATGTCAGAACGATTGCTGCAGGAAGTTCTATGAAATTCTGTTTGGTAGCCAGTGGTAAAGCCGATGAATATCCGCGTTTCGGTCCAACCTACGAATGGGATACGGCTGCCGGCCATGCTGTTTTACTGGCGCTAGGCAAGGGTGTTTTTTCGTTTCCCGATGGTACTTCATTCGTCTATAATAAGCCCAACCTTTTAAATGGTCCGTTTCTTGCGCGCTGATATATTCGATATGTACCGCAAGTTCAAGAAGGATCCTTCTTATCGGGAGCTCTTACTTACCAGTTTACGTTCCCTGTGGGTTCGTGGTATTGGTGTCACCACAGGATTTCTGGTTACATGGCTGACGGCCCGATATTTTTCTGCTGACGCCTTAGGTGTTGTTTCCATCTGTCTCGCAATATTAAGTCTGGCGAGCGTCGCTTCGAAATTCGGACACGATGTAGCACTCATGCGTTTCATCGCGGCAGAGGGGTTGCCGGCAAAGATCAAGGGAGTTTACTTGACATCTATGAAGCTGGTTTTTCCGATGAGTCTCTTGGTGGCCATTGTTTTGTTTTTCGCTGCGCCTTATATGGCGGAACATTTATTTCATAAAAATTACCTGTCTTTCATTCTTCAGCTAAATGCAATTATGTTACTGCCGCTGACCCTACTGCAGATTCATGCGGAGTGTTTGCGAGGGGTGAAAAGAATCGGAGAATACACCTTCTTTCAGACGTCAGCGGTATCATCGTTAGCAGTAGCGGGATTGTTAGTGGCTCTGGCAGCAGAACTTTCCGGCAATTCGCCGGTGTATATTCAATTCATTGCTATTTCCGTAGCGGCATTGCTGAGTAGTTACCGCTGGTTATTGGTTTCCGGATATTTTACGGTAAGGGCTGAGTATTCCGTGTCTCTTTCAGCGTTGAACCGTGTCGCTGCTCCGATGTTCACTACCACCATCATGCAACTACTTATGAGTTGGACAGGAACATTGGTGCTGGCGGCTTATCTTCCGGAAGCAACAGTGGGTATTTATAATGCACTCGTGCGTATTTCCGTGTTTACGAACATAACAATTCTGGCGATTAATGGACTGATGATAACACGGTTTGTGGCTGCCTACCACAGTGGTGATCATGAATTGCTTAGAAAACAATCGCACGAGGCTACACGCCTTATTTTCATCACAGCCTTGCCACTTTTTATAGTGTTGTTTTCATTCCCGACGACTGTTCTTTCCATCTTCGGGGCAGATTTCATGCAGTATAAAAATGAATTATTCGTGCTGCTTGCCGGTCAATTTATTGTAGTTTGTGCCGGACTACCCGGGCAATTGCTGAACATGACCGATCGGCAACATGTGTTGCGCAATATTTCAATCGTTGCTGCAGTGGTAAATGTGATCTGTTGTCTGGCCTTTATTCCGACCTACGGGATGCGTGGTGCATGTTGGGCACAGCTGATCGGTACGCTGGTATGGAACCTTTTGTGTATGTATAATGTCTATCGAAAAATGAATATCAAGACATTTATTGGGTTCTCTTCGTATTGATTTAACTTCCCGAAAATGGCGCTGCGAACAGATGATAATTCGGGAGTGGAATTGGAAAGAAGCCGATTATGGCCTTCGCCGGTTTCCTATACCTTACTTTTCCTGATTTTTATCTCTACGTTCAGGATTCTTGCTACGCTTCCTTTGGACGGCCTGCACCAAGCGCTATCAAGTATGGCAATTATAGGACTGACGGTGTATTACATCAGTAGTTTGTATCTGAATTTCCGACATTTTAGAATTACTCGCTTGGATATAATGATGTGGGTATTCATTGCCGCCAATTTCTTTGCTGCTTTTCAGGCAAAGACGGTATTTGGACAGCCGTATTATTACGGGGTTATGGCGCAACGATCGGTATTGCTATCGTTATCTGGCATGTTGCTGCTTTCATTATTGGAGCAGGGTTGGATTACTATTCAACAGGTGGAGCGTGCTTTTGTCGCTATTGCTGTCCTACTACTCGGAGTTTTTTTTTATTTCTATCTATTCGTCAACCCGGTTCGATTTGGTGATGTGGAGTTTGTTGCTTACAGTCCGATACGTGGGTACCGCTACCGATTTCAATTCGCACTGGTAATCATGCTGCTTTTTTATTCTATGTTTAAAGTCTCGGAAGAAGGTCGTCGTCGATATTATATTCTCATCGGTGCAATTCTGTTTTACCTCATATATTTTCTGCAGTCTCGTACTACCTTAGTGGTATTGCTGATAACGATGATGGTTTATTTTTACCGCAATTTCACCTTACGTGAAAAGATTAGAAATGGGATGTTATACGGCGCCGTAGTGCTGGTGGCCGGTTTGCTTTTTTTTGCGCTGGGATTCACATCGCTGTTTGATCGTTACCAGCTTTTATATAAAAATGTATTGTCGGTTTTTTTGGGGGAATCGCCGGATGAAGCCTCTTCCGCCGTCCGATTCATGGAGCTGAAGCTAGCCATGGAGCATATTGAACAACATCCATTGCTAGGTAACGGTTTCGTGAGCAGTCAATGGAATGGCGGCTGGCACGAAATTCTTGGATATTTTTATCCGGTGGATATAGGAATTCTCGGTAATATTTTTGTTTTCGGCTGTATTGGTACCGCACTGATTTATTTGCCTTTTTATTATTCCTATGATTATTCGAGAAAGGTGGAGTCCGGCGATGTGTTTTTCAAAACCTGCGAATATATGTTACTGTTTTTTTTCCTAAGTATGTTCTTTTCGGCTGTCAACATCCGGGATTCAAGTAGTATCATGTTTCTGGTTTGCTTGCTGTATTATTATCGCTACCGGCAAGGTGGGGCAGTGGAACCGCAAATGACATGGAACAATGCGCGCGCCTGATTTTTTGATTGTCGGCGCGGCCCGTTCCGGAACAACAGCACTTTGTCGTTTGTTGGAGCAGCATCCGCAGCTTTTTCTTCCGGCCATCAAAGAACCTTGCTTTTATGTTTTTGCCAACCGAAAACCCGATTTTCGTAATGGAAAATTTGCCTTTGCAATAACCTCCGAGGATAAATACAAGAAGTTGTTCAGTAAGGCGCCGCTGACATCACAAGTCGGCGAGGCGTCTACGCCATACCTTTATCTTTACGATACTGCTATTGCAAATATTCGGAAGTATCATCCGTCGCCCAACACGGTGAAAATTGTTATTCTCCTTCGGCATCCTGTCGACCGTGCTTATTCGAATTATAAGTGGCGCGTTCGCGACGGTCGTGAGCCACTTTCTTTCGAAGCAGCATTGGAAGCGGAGCAGGAGCGCCGGAAGGCGGGGTATAGTTTTGATTATTTTTACACCGATCGAAGTCGTTATTTCGAAGCGGTCAAAGCGTACACTGCCGCTTTCCCAAAGGTACACGTGATATTGTACGACGATTTTATTGGAGCTACCGAAAAAACGCTGGAGTATTTATGTGAGTTTCTTGAAGTGGATTCGGCCTTTAAATTTGAATTGGTGCACGACGTAAATAGCAGTTATACTTCACGCTGGCCGTGGCTCAGTCGCCTGTTGACAACAGAAAGTAAACTTAAGTTTCAGCTCTTGTATCTGCTGCCTTCCGCACTTCGTGATCGATTGCGACATCGAATCATGCGCTGGACGCAGTCTGAGCATAAAGCTGACGTAATTTCGCCCGAAACCCGCACCCGGCTGTTACGCTATTTTCAAACGGATGTCGAAAAACTATCCGAATTACTACAGCGCGATTTGTCAATATGGATGCGTTGATATGAAGGAGAGGCTACATATCGCTATCATCGATCCTGTTGGAAAAAAAGCGGGCATGGATCAGTATAACTTATTTATGGGACGTGGGTTGCTGAATACCGGCGTTCGTGTAACGGTTTTTTCTACTGCCACTTCGGCCGATAATGACATCTTAGTGAAGCGCTATTTTTTGATGTTTTTGCGAAGTCGCTACCTGCAAGGGCTATTCGCTTTAGTTGGTTACTTACGCTCGTGGTTATGGTGCAAACGAAATTCAATTGATGTTGTTCTTTTTCATATTTACCATTTTTCGCGCACCGATTATTATATTCTTCGTTGGTTTCGAAAGTCCGGATTTCGGGTGGCTTTGATGATACATGATGTTGATCCATTTCGCTATGCTGCTCCCGACGCTCGAAAGAGGAAAATTTTGACGGAATTTACAAATTATTGTTTCGTTCATCATGCTACTTCCCGCAACGAATTAATACAGCTGATACCTGGTCTTCGTGTGACTGTCGTGCCGCACGGACACTTTATTGATTCCGTTAAGCATCGATTGGAGAAAGCCGCTGCCCGACACTTGCTTGGAATTCCTGATGGAAAAATATGTCCGCTGTTTTTCGGTATGATTAAGCCGGAAAAAGGATTGGATGTATTGTTGGATGCTTTTTCTTTTTTGGACAAGCGGTTCTTTTTACTGGTTGCGGGGCGCGAACGAGGAGGTCAAGCGAAAATTGCAGCTCGGGTTTCATCGTTTGTTCAACAACAGCGTTGCAGAGCCGAACTTCGTTATCTTTCACCGGAGGAAATGGAAGTATGGATGGCGGCTGCGGATGTGATCGTTTTACCGTACCGTCGTATTTACCAAAGCGGAGTTGCAATGCAGGCGATGAGCCGTAAAATTCCCTTGATAGTTTCAGATTTGCCGGCGTTTGATGACTGGAAAAAGAATGGATTGGTACGCATTTTTAGGGACGGCGATGCAAAGCATTTAGCGCAGCGTATAGCAGAAGCGGCGGAACATAATGACGTTTCTCAAGACATGGCACAAAAAGCATTTGATTATCTTCGTGAACAACACGATTGGAATATCGTGGGCGCAGAAATCATAGCTACAATTCAATCCTGATGCGTGTCGCAGTTATAGGTTCTCGAGGTATCCCGGCTTCTTATGGCGGTTTTGAAACCCTGGCTGAGCAGTTGGCTTATTTTTTACCCGCTGCTGATCTGCATCTTACAGTTATCGGGGAACATCAAACGTTACCCGGAAATTATTCCAAAGTAAGAGTCATTACGACTTTTTTTTCAAAGCGAAAATTTCCTGTCCTCTTTTACCTGGAATCCTTACTTCGGTCAATTATAAATAACGATGTGATCATTTTGCTTGGCGTAGGTGCAGGACCGTTTCTCTGGATGGCTCGTATTTTTCATCGCAAAACTATTACCAATGTCGACGGACTGGAGCATTTGCGAGGAAAGTATTCTGTGCTGCAGAAGTGGTATGTGTTGTTGGCGCAACGTATCACTGCTTGGTTTTCCAATTGGCTGGTGGCGGACAGTTGTATCGTTGCTGATTATTGGAAGCAGAAATACAGCGGCGTCGACAATAAAATTAGTGTGATCGGTTACGGTGCAAGAACCGGTAACTCTACTTCAAACACAGTAGAGTTGCTGCGCGAATTTGGTGTTACAGACAACACCTATTACCTGGTCATTGCTCGCATTGTTCCGGAGAATAATATCCAAATGATTATTGATGGTTTTCTTCAGAGTAAATCCGCTTTTACCTTGTTGATTGTTGGTAACTGGAACGATTCGGAATACGGTAAATTAATAAGAGAACGGACAGCGACGAACCTGCGGTTCTTGGATCCGGTTTATGATAATGAGAAGACAAGTGCTCTGCGACTACACTGCTTGGCATACTTACACGGTCATTCCGTCGGAGGAACTAATCCAACGTTGGTTGAATCACTGGCGGCAGCGGCTGTTACGGTTTGCCATGACAATCCTTTCAATCGTGAAACGACCGGTAATATCGGTTACTTTTTTCATGATGCTACTTCATTGGCCGAAGCCATCCATCAGTTGGAGCAGTCCGATAAGGAATTGTTGTTGAGCAATAAAAAAAATGCGGTTCGGCTGGCACAGGAAAAATACGATTGGAGTTCAATTGTCAATGCGTATGAAAAACTGATTCAAATGCGATGAGAACGGAGGATTCAATGGATGGCGTAGTGAGAAACGTGGTTGACCTGGCGGCTCGTGTATATGCGAATAGTGAGTTGTCTAGCGAAGCGTATGTCCGCTGGCAGTATTTCTCCAATCCTGCCGGTCAGGCAGAAATACAACTAGAGCTTGATGAACAAGGTGCAGTAGCTCATTATGCCGTAGTGCCTTTGGAGTATCAGCTGGATGGTCATGTTTTGAAAGGCTCATTGTCCTTAAATACGATGACAAGAGAGGATCAGCGTGGCAAAGGCTTATTCCGTCGATTGGCAGAAAACACATTTGCCAACTTGCCGGATCGGGAAATTATGTTTACGATCGGATTCCCAAATAATCAGTCGTTACCCGGATTTATCAAGTCGTTGGGTTTTGAGCATATCGGAACGGTGCCGATGATGATACGGCCGTTGAACTATTGGGCGATGCTCCATCGTTTACTTCGTTCTGCAGCCCGCCGAAAGGGTGCCGAGTTGAAGTTTGTCGTTAATCCTTCGTCGCGCTTTCGTAGTAAGAAATGGTGTGTGCGTATGCTCGATCTTACGGCTGATGCTCCGTTGATGATCGGTTTACTTGATCAATTGCTGCAGCGTCATCGTTGTGCTACTGTCCGTTCTTTAGCGTACCTGAGCTGGCGATACGAACAATGTCCTACCCGTAATTATACAATCTTGGGTGTATCGGCGGGTAATGAGGAAACGATAGTAGGATTTGTTGTTTTACGTTCGGTGGAGTTGTTTGGATTACGTTGCGGAATAATTGTTGATTTGATAGGATCGGAGGGGCCTGAAACAGATGAATCGTTGGGTTTTTTATTGGATGTTGCCATGAAACAGTTCCGCGCAGCTCAACTTGATGCAGTAATTGCGGCTTGTACGCCGGGCTGCCAGGAATCAAAGCAACTTAAGCGTTGCGGTTTTATAACAATTCCTAATCGATGGCATCCTCAGCCATTGCACGTGATTTTACGCAAGCATAAACAGGCGACCAATGAAAATCTGATGTGCGATTTCAATAATTGGTTTCTTACCTTTGGTGATTACGATGTATTGTGAAAAAGCCACTGCGTATACTTACCGTTGATTTTGAGGATTGGTTTCATATTCTGGATCATCCGGAAACCCGATACCCTGAACAATGGTCGCGCTATGAATCGCGCATCGAACAAAATGTAGACCGACTGCTGGCGCTTTTTGATAAGCATAGTGTAAGAGCGACCTGGTTCTGCCTCGGATGGTCTGCAGAACGTTTTCCGGCGCTGGTGCAACGCATCGCGGCTCACCATCAAATCGCCTGTCACACCTACGGTCATCAATTGCTCTTTCAGCAATCTCCTGCGGCTTTCAAAGAAGACACACTCAAGGCCAAAAATATCCTTGAAGATACGATTGGTCGTCCGGTCGATACGTTTCGCGCTGCCGGATTTTCGGTGACGCGAACTACGCCTTGGTTTTTTGAAGCGCTGCGGAGTTGTGGATTTACGGTAGATAGTTCGGTGTTTGTTGCTCGACGGAATCATGGCGGATTTCCGGAATTCGGCGGAGAAGGACCTTGTCGAATACAAACGTCTGCCGGTGAACTACTCGAGCTGCCCCTTTCTCCGTTACATAAATTCGGCCGCCCTTTTATTTATAGTGGTGGTGGCTATTTTCGGCTGCTCCCGTATCCATGGATCCGTTCTGCTTTTCAGTCTGCCGACTACACGATGACGTATTTTCATCCGAGGGATATCGATGCTGGCCAGCCGATACTAACTACTTTGCCTATACGCAGAAAATTTATGTCTTATTACGGATTGAAAGGGTGTTTCCGTAAACTGGATGTATTGCTTACCGATTTCGACTTCCTGTCGGTAGCTGCAGCTGCAGAAGAACTTCAAAAGCACCAACTGCCGGTCAGGCAATTCCGGAACGACAATACCATGGTCACCATTGGATAATTTCGTAGATTCGGAGCGATGTTGATGAGGCCGTACTTCCTTTTTATACTGATAATCCTATCGCAGGCTGCAACTGCGCAGGAGTTCGTATTTCCGTTGAATCGTGATCTGAACACACGAATGGGAAGTCAGCTGGCCGCAGATACCACCGGTTTTCATACCTCTATATTTCCATACGTTACTACGGACCTTGATAGTGTGGTAAATCGGGATGAAACATTTTCGCTCTATGGATGTGAATCATCGTTCTACAAGACGTGGATTGGACGAAAGCTTCGTAAAGAGCATTTGTTGAATGTAGATGCGGATGATCTCAGGTTGTCGGTAGATCCGGTTTTTAATCTGCAGCTGGGCCGTGATCAACGGAATAGTAGAAATGTTTTCGTGAATACCCGCGGAGTTCTGGTGCAGGGAAACGTGAGTAATAAGTTCTTTTTCTATTCGTCGTTTCACGAGAATCAAGCACGTTATCTGGGCTACATTGACAGTCTTGTCCGACGGAATAAAGTAGTTCCGGGGCAAGGCATTGTTAAATTTCTGGACGATGAAAAACTTGATTTTAGTGTGGCTACCGGTGGAATGGGCTACCGCGTTAATCGCCATTTTGATTTTTTGCTGGCGCAGGACCGGCTTTTTATAGGTGACGGGTATCGATCGCTCTTATTGTCGGATAATGCCTATCCGTTTCCGTTTCTTCGTGCGAATATGACGTTCTGGAAGTTCCGTTATTCGGTCATCTACTCGGTCATGCAGGATTTACAGACACCGCCGGACCGAAATGTCGGCTATCCTAAAAAGTACAGTACGTTTCATTACCTGGATATCAATGTTGGTAAGCGTAACCGTTTGACGCTGGGAATATTTGAAGCGGTGATATGGAAGCCGGCTGCATCACGTGGGTATGAGTTACATTACCTCAATCCTTTTTTATTCCTCCGACCGGTAGAGAATTCAATCGGTTCGCCGGATAATGCATTGCTGGGTTTGAATGCACGGTGGAAGATCAGTCGCTCACATGTAGTTTACGGACAATTGATGCTGGACGAATTCCTGTTGGATGAAGTTCGCAGTGGAAAAGGGTGGTGGGGAAATAAGCAGGCGTTCCAGCTCGGTTATAAATCCTTTAATCTATTTGCTGTAAAGCAGTTGAATTTCCAGACGGAATTCAATTTCGTGCGACCGTTTATGTATCAGCACCGGAGCAGTTCGCAGAATTATTCCCACTACAGTCAACCGCTTGCGCACCCGCTGGGAGCTGATTTCTACGAATCGGTTTCCTTCTTGAATTATCGCTGGAGAAATTTCTTTGCGGAAGTTCGATTCCAATATGCAAGAGCCGGAAAAGATACAGCCGGATTTAATCTGGGGAATGATATCTTCCTCGATTACGACGATCGCCCAACGGATTATGGTTATTACATGCTCACCGGACTGAAAAGTACCTTGTCATCCTACGGTGTGCGTTTCAATTATCTTGTTAATCCGAAAACCAATTTTGTCGTTGAGGCGGGTGCTGATTTTCGTTACTATCGTAATGCTGTCGATGATCAGTCTTCCCGTTATTTTTATTTTGGACTTCGGACATCGCTCGAAAACTATTATTTTGATTTCTGATTACTGTATAGTTGTTGATTAATCGTTGCGAGGTGGTGCCGAATTGATTATTCCTGCAGGTATTTTTGTGGTGTCAACGACCAACGATGAATCACCTGCTGGCGCTTTTCACGGCTTATCTGATTGCTGCGGCAACGATGCCCTCTGTCATTGCAGTAGCTAGAACTAGGCGAATTCTTGATTTTCCGGATCCTCGTAAAATACACGATTCAGCAGTGCCGCTAATGGGCGGAGCCGGTATTTTTGCGGCGCTGATCTTATCCCTTACTTTTTTTGGAGCGATTTTTTTTGAGCCGCGATTTCTGTTTATAGTCACCTCCTTGCTGGTGATGTTTTTTATTGGGCTGTTGGATGATCTTCGACCGATGAAGCCGACTACCAAACTTTTCGGGCAATGTTGCGCTGCTTTTTTAGTGGTCGCCTTTGCTGATATCCGTTTGCGCGACTGGTACGGATTGTTCGGTTGGCAACAGATATCGTATGGAGCTTCGTTGCTACTCACGGCACTTCTTATAGTTTTCACCGTGAACGCTTTCAACTTTATGGATGGCATGGATGGTTTTGCAGGAAGTTTTGCCGTGCTGGTCTCGTTGTTGCAAGGTGTATTGTTTTACCTTGGCGGGCAGCCGTTTTTTGCCATGCTTTCACTCATATTGGCGGGTTCCGTTTCCGGCTTCTTACGCTTTAACCGTTTTCCGGCCCGAATTTTCATGGGCGATACTGGTTCTATGGTCGTCGGTTGGGTCCTGGCCATTTCCTCGGTGCAATTAACCACGCTTCGTTTCACCTCTGTAACGGAATTTCCGCAGGAGGCATCGGTTTCTTTGGCTGTCTGTCTGATGGTAATACCTGTCATGGATGCACTTCGGGTGGTCCTTTTGCGACTCATTAACGGTCGATCTCCATTTCGCCCCGACAACCAACATTTTCACCATGATATGCTGCGGTTAGGTTGGACGCCGCAGCGTTCCATCATAGTCTTGTGTTTTTTTCAGCTATTTATCCTGTGGTTGACCTTCAGCCTTATTCGTCTCCCTGTTTTTCAACTGCTCTTTATACAAGTGTTTACAGCGCTTTTGTTGTTAAGTCTTCCCGCTTTCATCGAAAGTTACAGAAAGCTGACCCATCAGCAAGGTTGAACGAAACCTACCTTCGCATAATCAGTATAAGGTAAAGCCCAAATTCCAGGTTGGGAGGAAGATGCTATGCCTACCGTCGTCAAAAAACTGCTTTTTATTTTCGGAACGCGGCCGGAAGCCATCAAAATGGCTCCGGTGGTACTGGAATGTTCGCGTAGGCCAGAATTTTCTGTAAAAGTGGCCGTTACGGCCCAGCACCGTCAAATGTTGGATCAGGTGCTGGAGTTTTTTGGAATCGTGCCGGACTACGACCTGGGACTGATGAAGCCGAACCAAACATTGTTCGATGTGACTGCGGATGGTTTGCGCGGACTTGAGCCGGTATTGGAAAAAGAACGTCCGGATGTTGTATTCGTTCAAGGCGATACCACAACTGCATTTATAGGCGCGCTGGCTGCTTATTACAAGAAATGTAAGGTGGCGCATATTGAGGCCGGGTTGAGAAGCCATAATAAGTATTCACCATTTCCGGAGGAGCTGAATCGGGTACTCGCCGGACACCTCGCTGATTTCCATTTCGCCCCGACGCAAGGAGCTGCAGAAAATCTAAAGCACGAAAATATCCGTGATCAAGTACATGTTGTGGGCAATAGTGTGATCGATGCATTGTTACTTGGCCTGGAATTATTGAAGGGATCCAAAGGCGATGCGGTTAGAACGACGCTCTCTGACCTGCCGTTATCGGGCAAGTTTGTATTGATCACCGGGCATCGTCGGGAGAGTTTTGGCGCTCCCTTTGAAAATATGTGTAATGCTATTCGCGAGATCGCCGGCGAATACAAAGAGGTACAGTTCATTTATCCGGTTCACCTTAATCCGAATGTGCAGGATCCGGTAAACCGTTTACTGGGCAATATGCCGAACATCCATTTGATCGCACCGCTGGACTATCCTCAGTTCATTGCCCTGATGGAGCGCTGTTATCTTGTCCTGACGGATTCGGGAGGATTACAGGAAGAAGCGCCTGCGCTGGGCAAGCCGGTATTGGTCATGAGGGATGTTACCGAACGACAGGAAGGCATTGATGCCGGAACCGCGCGTCTTGTTGGCACGTCGAAAGAAATAATTACTGCTGCGTTGCGAGAACTGTTAAGTGATCAGGCTGCCTACTCACGCATGGCACACGCAGTAAATCCATACGGAGACGGATCCGCTGCCAAACGAATTGCTGACATCATTTCTGAGATTAAATAATCAAATTAAAAGGAATAGTCGTAGAAAGCTCAATTGTTATGAAGGAAAATGCCAAACTACAAGTGACCATCCTTGGCTTGGGATATATCGGCTTACCGACAGCAGCGTTGATTGCCAGTAAAGGTATAACGGTGCACGGGGTGGATGTTAACCGCACGGTAGTTGATACGATCAATAAGGGTAAGATTCATATCGTCGAGCCGGATCTGGAAGGGTTGGTGCATTTTGCCGTCCGTAAAGGAACGCTTGTTGCTTCCCAAAAAGTACGCCCTTCGGATGTGTTCTTGCTGGCGGTTCCTACACCCTTCAAGAAAAATCATCAGCCGGATCTTTCCTTTGTCGAAAAAGCGACACGTATGTTGTTGCCGCAGTTGAAGCCGGGAAATCTTTTCATTATCGAATCTACCAGTCCGGTCGGTACTACCGAAAAAATGGCGCGAATGATTTTCAAAGAGCGCCCGGAATTGAAAGGCAAGATTCATATAGCGTATTGTCCGGAACGAGTATTGCCCGGAAGTGTCATTTATGAATTACAGCAGAACGATCGTGTGATTGGCGGTATTGATGCTGCATCTACGGATGCTGCATCTCAATTTTATTCCCGGTTCGTTCGCGGAACGTTACACAAAACAAATTCCCGTACTGCGGAAATGACAAAGCTCGTAGAAAATGCCTACCGTGATGTGAACATTGCTTTCGCTAACGAGTTGTCCGTAATCTGTGATAAGGCCGGCATAAATGTTACGGAACTGATTACACTGGCCAGTAAGCATCCGCGTGTCAAAATTCTGCAGCCGGGTCCGGGTGTCGGCGGACATTGTATTGCCGTGGACCCGTGGTTTATCGTTTCAGCTTTCCCGGAAGAGTCGCGACTTATCCGGCAAGCACGTGAAATCAATACCCATAAAACGACTTGGGTGCTTAGTAAAATTCGAGAAGCGGCGCGTGCCTTTCAGAAAAAGCATGGACGACAGGCGGTTATCGCCTGCATGGGACTCGCCTACAAACCGGATATCGATGACTTGCGCGAATCACCGGCGCTCGACGTATATACTCACCTGGAACAGGAGGGGTGCTCGGTAATGGCGGTAGAACCGAATATTCGTAAGCATCCGCAGCTTGCCATCACCGATACATTACGTGCGGTACGGGAAGCTGATATGTTGGTTTACCTGGTGCGACATAAAGAGTTTCAGGGGTTGCAAACTGATGGTAAAATCGTCCTTGACTTCTGCGGTGCGATGGGTTTTTAATGCGAAGGGGAATAACTGCAGCTGATCAATCATGTCTCTGACCAAACCAAATACTATTAACGACGATTTTCTCGGTATACCGCGAAGTGTGCTTGAGTTTATGCTTTTTCGATTGGTCGGGTTAGTGTTGGTTTTTCTGTTACATGTCGTCTTGTCCAACATGATGGGTGCTAAAAGCTATGGCGATTATGTGATCGTTATTTCATGGTTACAACTGCTCGTGGTAATCAGTACGTTCGGTATGGAAAGTTCCGCGGCTCGCTTTCTTCCGCTGTTAGTCAGTCAAAAGAAATATGAACAAGCTGCAGGATTCGTTCGCTTCTCCTACCTGCTGATAACGGCAACAGCTATCCTGTGTAGTATCGGCGCACTTGTTTTTCTGATCAATTTCAGTCAGACGAAAAGGGTCAGCTTTCAGGAAGGATTGTTTTGGTCAATATTACTTTTACCGGTACTGGCGCTAGTGCATCAGTCTGCTGCCATTCTACGTTCATTCCAGCGAGTGAAGGCATCCGTGTTGCCGCTACAGGTTATCTGGCCATTGCTGATGGCGATTGCTGCCTGCTGGTATTATTTGGAAAACGACAGGTTGTCTGTGGATGCGATCATGCTGTTGCAGCTTGGCTGTACGCTGATGGTCGGTTGGCTGGTACGAAGGAAAAAAAACCGCCGACTGGATGCTGAGATTGCGTTGGCGACACCGGAATACGAATTAAAATCCTGGTTTTCCTCGGCCTCGTTTTTCCTGTTGTTATCGCTGGCGGAGTTTTTATTATACCATGCTGATATACTTTCCGTAGGCTATGTAATTAGCCATGTTCAGGCCGGACGATATTATGCTGCTACTGCTATTGCTTCGATTGTTGCTTTTGGACTGTCAGTGACAGATCATTTGTACATGCCCGCTCTGAAGTCTGCTTTTGCCAGCGGAAAGCGTAAGTTGTTACAAGAGAAATTGCGAAGTGCTACCCGCCAGGTTTTCATGATTACGTTACCTGTGGTGCTCGTTTTTATGTTGGGCGGTGAATGGCTGCTCTCTGCATTCGGTTCTTCGTTTAAGCAGGCGTATGTTCCACTGCTGATTTTATTGACCGGACAATTATTTCACGCTTCCGTGGGTATGTCGGGCGGATTGTTGGTGTCTGCTGGACATCGTCAAC